>JAOZOC010000809.1 GCA_029933495.1 Bacteroidales bacterium | reverse complement strand
GATTCGTAAACCGGAGCCACAAGCATCCATTCACCGCTCATAAACTGGTATTGCGTTGTTTTGTCCCACGTTACCGGATCATCGGGATATTCTAGAACCATTGCCCTGACAGCCGGAGTGCCGTGCTCATAAGCAGTATTGCAATATGTGTACATATACGGTGTGAGGCGCAATTTCAACTTCAGGTAATCACGACTTATATTTGTAACGTTTGTCCCGTAATTCCAGGGATGTTTGTCGCTTGATGCCCATCCTGACATTGCATAGAAAACCGGAATGAATGTTTTCCACTGGATATCCCTCGCATAGGATGAGGCTCCGCCACCGAAAATCCCGTCAAGGTCGGATGAGGCAAGGTTATATCCTGATAATCCTGATCCTATGAAAGTAGGAATATGAAAACGGACGTATTCATATCCACCGTACTGATCGCCAGTCCATACTACGGAATAGCGTTGCGTCCCGGCCCATCCGCAGACAGACCATACAAATCCGCGGTCATCACAATTGTCTTCAATACCGTTGTAAGCAGCCTTGCAGGCATTGAGTGCGTTAAGATATCCCGATCCGACCCAGGCAACATCTAATTTACAGGCACGTGTTCCGGCAGTGCCGACTTCCCAGGCAATCTGACTTACACCGTTTTCGGTCCAAAGGCCTGTGTAGAAACCTCTTTCGTGAAGTTGTTCAACAACGTAAGGAAGGTCGGTGTATCCGCATCCGTATCCGTCGTTTGGCAATATCCAGCCGCCCGGAAGATCATATTCCCTGTATTTGTCGGCAACAAGCTCAATGACATCCGGTGTTGTCTGCCCGTTTTTATTGTAGCAGTCTGCATCACCGAGTTCCAGACCCCAGCGTGGCGGCAATATCGGCCTGCCCGTAAGTTCGGTATATCCGTCAAGGATTTCCTTTAGTGACGGCCCGTAAAAATAGAAACAGTCAAAGCGGTTTTCCCAGTGACTGTCCGCATTCAGGTTGGGGTCGCTGAAATCGTATTCCCCGGGAGAAAATGTGTTTCTGAAAGCTCCAAATCCTTTGGTGCTCATATAAAAAGGTACGGGATTCGGAACAGCACCGTCATCCCAGTTTTGTGTCTCTTTTGAAATTTTAATCTTTGTCCCTTTATGCGAGAAATAGCCGTTTTGCATTCC
>JAOZOC010000330.1 GCA_029933495.1 Bacteroidales bacterium | reverse complement strand
CCTGTGCTACTCAAAACGAACTGAATGAGGAAGATGCAAAAATGCTTGTTGAGAACGGCTGTATGTGTGTTGCCGAAGGAGCCAATATGCCCTCAACACCTGAAGCAATTGAGGTTTTTCTGAATAATAAGGTTCTGTTTGCACCCGGGAAAGCTGTCAATGCAGGCGGTGTTGCAACTTCAGGACTTGAAATGTCGCAAAATGCAATGAAACTGAACTGGCGCCGCGAAGAGGTTGACGAAAAACTGCATCATATTATGCAAAGCATACATCATACCTGTATGGTAAACGGAAAAGAAGCAGACGGATATGTTAACTATGTTAAAGGTGCTAATATTGCCGGATTCCTGAAAGTGGCCAATGCAATGCTGGATCAGGGAATAATCTAAGACTCAGTAAAAAATTACCATTTGATAAAAACGGCCTGTGGGGTATTGATACCTGGCAGGCCTTTTTTGATTTACGATTTACGAAAACGATTTACGATGTACGAAAGAAACGACCTGTAAGGTTTTGTCAGCCTGTGGGATAGAGAAACCTTGCAGGTCTTGAAAAGAACGTAATGATTGACGAAAACGGTTTACGATTTATGGGCAGAACAACCTGTAAGGTTTGCAAAGTAGTGCCTGTGGGACGGGTATCGTTTGGCAAATCTCCTGATGACTATTGTTGCATTCATTCAGGGGATAATTCAATTACTCTGGAGTGCTGGTTTATTAAGTCATCTGGAGATTGTATATTGAAATAATACCTTTAGGTCGTTGGCCAGTTAGCAATTCTATTTAAATGGTGAATCCGGTTCCTTAGCCATATGGTTGTAAACCATTTTATCCATAAACTTCGGGAAAAATTTGTTTAACACGACCGTAAGTTTACCCTGGGTTGTCAATGTAAGCCGATCCTTTCTTTTTCGGATAGCTTTAATAATATGTATGGCAACTTCATCAGCACTCATCATTTTATCTTCATCACGCGGGGATTCACCCTGCTGGGAACCATCGGAAGCAAGGGCTGTATTCCTGATGTTAGATGCAGTAAATCCGGGGCAGGCAATTAAAACGTGCAGACCTTTTTTCATATTCTCAATTCTTATAACCTCCAGAAAACCCTGCATTGCAAATTTGGAAGCAGAATAGCCTGCTCTTCCCGGAAGTCCTTTATAACCAGCAATTGAGGAAACTCCTACAACAGAACCTTTTGACTTTAACAGATGAGGTAAGGCAAATTTAGAACAATAAACGGTTCCCCAAAAATTAACATCCATCAGTTTTCTGATAACATTTAAATCAGTATTCTCAAATAATGCCCTCATCGAAATGCCTGCATTATTAATCAGAATATCAATCCCACCAAACTTAATAACCGTTTCATTTATAAGATTACGGCATTCTGATTCGCTGCTTACATCTGTCTTAACCGTCAACACTTCTGCAGCATCCTTACTCAGTTCTTCAGCAAGCTTATTAAGTTTCCCGATATTACGTGCTGCAATAACCACGTTGGCACCTGCCAAAGCAAACCTTTTCGCCAGTGCCTCCCCTATCCCTGAGGACGCTCCGGTAATTACTACTACCTTTTCTTTCATTAATCCACAAATTAAATAATATTATTCAACAAAATTAATCATTCTGTAATATCTTTGATGCGGAAACTTATTTCAACTATATTTATAATGACAAACAGGGAATTATTTTTCAGATATATGGGTCTTCCATCTTCAGCTCCTCTTGCTATTGAAATGGAAAGAGCAGAAGGAATTTACATATACGACAAATCAGGCAAGGAATATATCGACCTTGTTTCAGGTGTTGCTGTTAGCAATATCGGACACGGTAATCAGGAAATCATAAAAGCAATAAAGCAGCAGGTTGACAAATATATGCACTTGATGGTCTATGGCGAATATATTCAGTCGCCACAGGTACAGCTTGCTAAAAAACTAACGGAATATCTTCCGCATACACTAGATTCTATCTATTTTGTCAATTCAGGAAGTGAGGCTAATGAAGGTGCAATGAAGCTTGCAAAACGATATACGGGCAGAACTGAGATATTTGCTTTCAAAAATGCTTATCACGGAGGAACGCAAGGTGCATTGAGCATTCTTGGAAATGAAAAACTAAAATATGCTTTCCGTCCGCTTTTACCCGGAATCAGGTTTCTTGAATTCAACAATTTTGAAGAACTGAACAAGATAACTGATAAAACTGCTGCTATTTTTATTGAGACCATACAGGCGGAAGCAGGTATTATCCTTCCTAAAAAGGATTTCCTAACCAAACTACGAAAAAAGTGTTATGAGACAGGAACATTATTGATTATTGATGACATACAAATGGGGTTTGGCAGAACCGGAAAACTTTTCAGCTTTGAAAATTTCGGTATTATACCTGATATACTTACAATGGCTAAAGCAATGGGAGGAGGAATGCCAATTGGTGCATTTGCGGCATCCAAAGAGATAATGAATTCTTTGACCAATAATCCCGAACTCGGTCACATCACAACATTTGGAGGTCATCCTGTGAGTTGTGCGGCAGCTTTGGCAAACCTTAATTTCCTCACCAGAGATAACCTGATTGAGGATGCAAACAGAAAAGGCAGGATTTTTAAAAATGCTTTAAAAGAAAATCCGAATATAAAAGAAATACGTCAGGCAGGACTAATGCTCGGTGTTGATATGGATAACGAAGAAAAAATGAACCGACTTATGAACAACTTTCTAAAAAACGGTATTCTAACTGACAGGTTTCTATTTCGCCCGAAAGCATTCAGGATAGCACCGCCTCTGATAATTAGCGATGAAGAGATCTTTTTAACAATTGAACTGATAATTAATAGTATTAACGAGATATAGGTTTAACTTTCAAAATCTAACACTTAAAATTCAAAGCACAAAATTCAAATAAATCCTAAGTATCAACAATAAATCACAAACTACTTTACGCCATTTTGTCGCTTTATTATTAAGTAAATTGCAATATCCCTGCCTATTTGTCAGCTTTTTTGATGATTAATCAGAAAATTCCGGTCTGGAATATAATTTGAAATGTGGAATGCAGAAATTAAAATTATAAGTTAAATTAAATATAGGAGGACAAAGTTATGTTACCAGTAATGAGAACAAGAACACTTCTGCCGGGTACGGCTGACGATTTCTTAGGAAAAGACCTTTTTTCAACATTTTTCGGTGAGAAAAGAGACAATTGGGTTCCATCAGTAAACATTGTTGAATCGGAAGATAAATTCAGAATTGATGTTGCTGCACCGGGACTTAGCAAAGGTGATTTCAAAATTGAGCTGGATAATGATGTATTGACAATCTCTTCAGAAAAAGAGTTTGAGAGTGAGAACGAAAATGAAATTTTCACAAGGAGAGAGTTTGGATTCAATCCATTCAACAGATCATTCGGATTACCGGAATCCATTGACGGCGAGAATATTAAAGCCTCTTACAAAAACGGCATATTGTGCGTAATACTCCCAAAAAGAAAAGAGGTAATCGCAAAAGCTCACAAAGAGATTACAGTTTCTTAATCAAGAATAAATCAGGGGGGAAAAATACGGTGAAAGATCATCGTATTTTTTTTTGTTTAGAAAACAGATACCTTCACATATTTCTTGGGATTCTTCCTGATATCTTCAAGCAACAAATCAAGGTCTCTTGCTGATTTTTGCAGATGAATGTACAGAGAGTCATCCTTCACAAGCATACCGAGACTTCCCTCACCTCTGTTTATTCCGGCAGCAATTTCTGAAAACTCATTCATTGCCTTATTCGCCGAAGCGAGAGTTTCGGTAATCTGCATTTTTGCCAAAGTATCACTTAATTGAGAAAAATTTGACATTATATTATTGAAATTATCCTGATTAGCACGAAGACTAAAACTAATTGATTCAATATTTTCAAGAATTTGTGCTATCCTGACTTTTTGTGAATTCATCAGGGTATCAAGCGATGCTGTAGTATGCTCAAGGTTTTCAAAGGAATTTGCAATATGTTCCACACTTTTCCCGAAATTTCCACTATTTGTCTTATCAAATAACGTTTCAAGCATTGTCATTACAGTATCTATGGAGTTCATAAGATTCTCAGCCTTAAGCTTCAACGGTTGTAATTCGCGACTAACAGCTTCCTTTATCGACTCCTCAATCTGAGAGGCAAGAGTATCACCCGGTTGAGCCAATTCATTTGAATTGCCGAGCAAGATCTCAATTGCTTTTGACCCGAGAATACTGGAACTGTAAATTCTGGAGACAGAATTTACCGGGATGTCAACATGAGTTTTAATTAATATCTCAACGATAACTTCCGTTGCTCCGGGAGATGTAAAGTTCATATTTCTGACGCGCCCAATCTCAAGACCGTTAATTAAAACTGGATTTGACTTTTCAAGTCCGCTAACATCTTTATAAATAGAATAATAGACCAACTCATTAGAAAATATATCTTTCCCTTTCAAAAAGTTACTGAAAAAGCCCACCTGTTGGGGTAACCTTTTTGTGGTCAAGCAAATACGGTGATC
>JAOZOC010000808.1 GCA_029933495.1 Bacteroidales bacterium | reverse complement strand
AAAAATCATCCGGAACTTCCAGACACATATTACTCTCTCGGTCTCTTAATGGCTGAAAAGAGCGATTATGAAGCGGCAGCCGGATACTTGCAAAAGGCGTCCGATCTTATGCCTGACAGACCAAGAGTTCATTTTAATCTTGCTCTGACACTTCAATACCTTAAACGAATGCCGGAGGCTAAAGAAGCATTTCTGAAAGCCTATAATCTTGACCCTGATAATGGAGATTATATTTCAGCATTAGTTGGTTTCTGCCTGGATATGAATAACAAAGCCGAAGCACGAAAATATTTGCTCAACTGGATAAATTTGCACCCTGAAGACAAATCTGCACAGGATATGCTGGATAAAATTGATGAGAAATAGAATAACAGCTAAGTACACCTGCTAAGTAGTAACAACCGTCAGGTTGAGCGATAGATATATATAGGTGTTAATTCACTTGAATTTATCATTATCTTTGCTTTGTAAATGGAATGAATATGGAAAAACAATTATTTGAAGCAGCAGCCAAAGCAATAAAAAAATCGAAAGTTACTATTGCATTTACAGGAGCAGGAATTTCGGTCGAAAGTGGTATTCCCCCGTTCAGAGGAAAAGACGGCCTTTGGAGTAAATATGATATGAAAACTCTTGAGTTAGATTTCTTCCATCAGAATCCTCTGGAGTCCTGGTCTGTCATCAAAGAGATTTTTTATGATTATTATGGTAAAGCTAATCCGAACAGGGCGCATTATGTCCTTGCCGAAATGGAAGAAGCCGGACTGTTAAAATCAATAATTACTCAAAATATTGACAACCTTCATTATGAGGCCGGTAATAAGTCTGTTTATGAGTTTCACGGTAATATGAAAAAGCTGGTTTGCACAGGATGTCATAATCACTTTACAGTTGATAATATTGATTTTGAGAAACTTCCACCGAGATGTGAATCCTGTGGCGGATTGATAAAACCCGATTTTATTTTCTTTGGGGAGGGCATTCCGCAGGGAGCTTATGCTAATTCCTTTCAGGATGCCTCAAACTGCGATGTTATGCTGGTGATAGGTACAACCGGAGAGATTATGCCTGCTTCACAACTACCATATCTTGCCAAACAGAATGGTGCTACAATAATTGAAGTAAACAAAGAACCCTCAAAATACACAGGCTCAT
>JAOZOC010000329.1 GCA_029933495.1 Bacteroidales bacterium | reverse complement strand
TAGTGTTTATCTCATAAAAATTGAAATTTTGTAAAATCAAAAAAATGAATACTTTTGCTCCTTTTTATTATTTATATAAATGAAAATAATTCGATTCATTTAATAAACAATAAAATCTATTTTGAACTATAAGAAAACTATAGCTAAAAGGTTTTTAAAGACTTAAAAATATGCAAAGAGTTGTAATTACAGGAATGGGGATTTATTCAACGATAGGGTTGAATCTTGATGAAGCCAGAGACTCTTTATATAATGGTAAGTCTGGAATTGGTATTGATGAATACAGGAAAGAGCTGGGATTTATCTCTCCGTTGACAGGAGTTATTGAAAGGCCAAAGCTGAAAGGAGTTATACCAAGAAGGATGAGGATTGGTATGGCCGAACAGGGTGAATATGCTTATATTTCAACGATCGAAGCATTAAAAAATGCTAAGCTGGATGAGGAATATATTGAAAAAAATAATACTGGAATAATTTTTGGAAATGACAGCTCTGCTATTCCTGTTGTTGAAGCTGCCGATATTATCAGGGAAAAGAAAGATACAACCCTGGTTGGTTCCGGTTCGGTTTTTCAATCTATGAATTCGACCGTAACAATGAACCTCGCAGTTATTTTAAAGCTCAAAGGAATTAATCTTACAATTAGTGCTGCCTGTGCCAGCGGGTCTCATTCTATCGGGTTGGGTTATCATTTAATAAAAAGCGGGTTACAGAATACTATTATTTGTGGTGGTGCACAAGAGATAAATGCTATGTCTATGGGTAGCTTTGACGGGTTAATGGCTTTTTCAAGAAGAGTTGATGACCCTCATAAAGCATCGCGCCCGTTTGATGTAAGCAGGGACGGACTTGTACCGAGTGGAGGTGCGGCAACAGTTATTCTTGAAAGCTATGAATCAGCAATTAAAAGAGGTGCACCGATTCTGGGAGAAATAATTGGATATGGATTTTCTTCGAATGGTGACCATATTACGGTTCCCAATGTTGACGGTCCGGCTGCCTCTTTGGAAATGAGTATCAGACAAGCAGGTATTAGCGCTAAAGAGATTGATTATATAAATGCACATGCTACGTCAACTCCGGTTGGTGATAAAATGGAGGCTCAGGCAATTTCCAGAGTTTTTGGTGATTCCAATACCCTTGTAAGTTCTACAAAATCAATTACCGGACATGAAATGTGGATGGGGGGTGCCAGCGAGGTTGTTTATTCATTATTGATGATGCATAATTCGTTTATTGCACCAAATATTAACTTTGAAACGCCTGATGAATTTTCTGCTAAATTAAATATTGCTGATAAAACAATAAATAAAAAAATTGATGTATTTTTGTCGAATTCTTTCGGTTTTGGAGGTACGAATTCATCACTGGTGATAAAAAGAATTTAATATTGATATGAAAGAAGAGAAAATCATACAGATAGTTAACGATTTTTTAATCGATGAGTTTGAGCTTGAACCCGAGCAGATTAAGATCGATACTTTGCTAAGGGATGAATTGGAACTTGAAAGTCTTGATTTGGTTGATATAATTGTACTAATTGAGAGGGAGTTTGGTTTTAAGGTTGAACCAACTGAAATCGTTGAGGTTAATACTGTCGGAGAGCTCTATACCTTTATAATAGAAAGAGTTAATAAACCATAACATGTCAGAATGGACAGGTAAAACCAGGGGTGGAATTGCCGGTTATAAATCATTTGTTTTCTTATTGAAATATTTTGGTATTTCTACTGCATATTTTTTCCTTAGGTTTGTAGTGTTGTACTTTTTGATTTTTTCCCCTACAGCTGTCAAAGCATCTTATTATTTTCTTAACAAACGACTTAGGTTCTCTCCTTTAAAGTCATATCGATATATAAGCAGAACTTTCTATAAGCTTGGCCAGGTTCTTATTGATAAAATTGCTTTTCTGTCAGGATTAAATAAAAATTATACTTTTGATTTTGACGGAGAAGAGCATCTGAGAGAAATGGCTGAAAAAACCGGTGGGGTTTTAATTGGCGTTCATGCAGGTAGTTGGGAAATAGCAGGTCACCTTTTAGAACGCCTGAATACAACAGTGAATATTGTGATGTTTGCAAATGAGCACGAAAAAATTGCAAATTTTCTTTCGGAAATGTATAAAGACAAAAATGTTAAATTTATTACTATTGGGAATGACGATTATTCTCATCTGTTCAGAATTTCTGAAGCATTAAAAAACAGAGAGATTGTTGCTATTCATGGTGATAGATTTTTACCAGGTTCTAATACAATTACGAAAGAGTTTTTTAAAAAACAGGCTAAATTCCCTGTCGGGCCGTTTTTGATACCTCTAAAATATAATGTCCCCGTGAGTTTTGTAATGGCGATGAATGAAACATCAAAGCATTACCATTTTTATGCTACTCCTCCTAAAAAATTCAGGGCCCCGAAAAGTCCGGCTGACAGAAATAACCTTGTTAATATGATGCTTGAAGGGTATATCACAAACCTTGAAAATATTTTATTAAAATATCCCGATCAGTGGTTTAATTTTTACGACTTTTGGCAAAAGAAAGAATAGTTTTGATTTAATTTTGTATTCTTATGTCGAACTTTTATGGAAATGATAAAAAGTCTGCAGTTGATGCCAAAACTGATGCTCAGAAAATAGCCTTTGCACCGCTTATGTTTCAGGCTGCCAAAGCTCTCAGGGATTTTGGTATTCTTAAGCTCTTGCTGAAATCAAAGAAGGGACTGACAACAGGTGAAGTTGCCGAAAAGACCGGTATCTCAAAATATGGAGCGACTGTTCTTCTTGAAGCCGGACTGAGCCTTGAAATGGTCTATCTTGAAGATGACAGGTTTAAACTGACAAAAACAGGTTATTTCGTTGAAAGGGATGAGATGACAAGGGCCAATATGGATTTTGCAAATGATATAAACTATAAAGGTGCTTTCTACTTGCAGGAATCAATAAAAGAGGGTAAACCGGTCGGGTTGCACAAAGCTTTTGGAAACTGGAATACAATTTATGAAGCTTTGGCAGAGTTGCCAGACGATGCCCGGAAAAGCTGGTTCGGTTTTGACCATTTTTATTCTGATGTTGCATTTGATGAAATACTAAAGATTGTATTTCAGTCGAAGCCGGATAAAATCGTTGACCTTGGAGGAAATACCGGAAAATTTGCTATTGCCTGTGCATCTTATGACCCCAATGTTAATATTACCATTCTGGACCTGCCCGGACAACTTGAGAATGCAAAAGCCAATATTAAAGAGCGGGGATTTGTAGAAAGGATTGATACTTTTCCGGTTAATTTTTTAAATAGAGAGGCCTCATATCCAAAAGGTTATGATGTTTTCTGGTTGAGCCAGTTTCTCGACTGTTTCTCTGAAAATGAAATAGTCAGTATTTTGCAACGTGCAAAAGATGCAATGACAAACAGCTCCGACCTGTTTATTATGGAAACCTTTTGGGACAGGCAAAAATTTGCGGCATCAACATACAGCCTGCATGCAACATCATTGTATTTTACCTGTATGGCCAATGGCAACAGCCGTATGTATCACTCCGACGATATGAAAAAGTTGGTAGAAGAATCAGGATTGTTTATTGCCGAAGAGTACAGAAATATCGGGCTGGGACATACTTTGCTCAGATGTAAAACAAAACAATAATGACACAATCGGAAAATATTTTAAACCTAATCCCGCAACGTCCTCCGTTTGTAATGGTAGAGAAACTGATTAATGCCGACGAAATCAGAGCCGAATCATCTTTTACAATAGCAGAAGAAAATGTTTTGACTGAAGACGGCTTTTTTACCGAGGCGGGAATTATTGAGAATATTGCACAAACGGCGGCACTACAGGCCGGATATGTGGCATCAGAAAAAGGTGAAAAAACTCCTCTCGGTATGATTGGCGGCATAAAAAATCTAAAAATAGAATCACTGCCTGAAATTAACAGCACAATTCATACGAAGGTTTCGGTTGAACATGAGGTGATGAATGCAAAGATTGTAAAAGGAACAGTATTTCTGAATAATGAACAAATTGCTGAGTGTGAAATGAAGGTGTTTTTACTTTAATGCCCCAAAATATTTGGATATATGAAGAGAAACAAAATTGATAGTTTTGAAACTAAGACAAATTTAATTAACCGTACATCAATCAAAGTGCGCTTTAATGAAGTTGATTCGTTACGAATTGTCTGGCATGGGCACTATATTAAATATTTTGAAGATGGGCGCGAGGCTTTCGGAGACCAACATGGGTTCGGTTACCTCGATTTTTATGAGCAGCAGTTGCTGACACCGGTGGTTGATATAAGTTGTCATTATAAAAAGCAGCTTGCGTATGGTGATGAGGTGATAATAGAAACAGAATTTATTGATACACAGGCAGCCAAAATAATATTTGAATACAAAGTTTTTAAAAAGGGAGACGAAACTCCCGTAGCAACGGGAAGAAGTGTCCAGGTTTTTTTAAGTACTGACGGTGAGCTGTTACTCACAAATCCTGATTTTTATATTGAGTGGAAAAAAAAGCAGGGTTTGATTGAATAA
>JAOZOC010000018.1:12777-16358 GCA_029933495.1 Bacteroidales bacterium | reverse complement strand
CATTACAGTGAAAAAAGGAGAAGCTCTGTTACTTCCTGCCATTTTTGAGGAGGTAGAGATCTATCCCCTTGGAGAAGCTAAAATACTTGAAGTTTATATGTTAATGTAATTATATTACTTTTTAAAGCAACTATATTAAAACCCGATTTGTCTGAAAAATAGCTATCGTTTTATCCTTTTTTATGGATTTATAGTTGTAAAATTATTTAATTATTCAAAATACAAATAAATAAAACAAAACCTATGAAAAAATTTATGCTGATTAGTTTGCTGGCACTATTTGTAACAGCAGTTTATTCACAGGACGAAAAAAAGACGGGACAGAAGCTTCCTTCTGTTGAAGTTAGAAACTTAGAAGGGACTATGTTCAATACAGCCGACATTTCGAATGACGGAAAGCCTGTTATTATTTGCTTCTGGGCTACATGGTGCAAGCCTTGCATTAAAGAACACGATGCCATCAATGACGTTTATGAAGATTGGGTTGACGAAACAGGAGTAAAAATATATTCAGTATCCATCGACAATTCAAGGTCAAGCAGCAGGGTTCAGCCTTTTGTAAATGGTAAAAACTGGGAGTTTGAATTTCTTCTTGACGTAAATGGTGACTTCAAAAGAGCTATGGGTGTAAACGTACCTCCTCATACTTTCATTCTGAACGGTAACAATGAAATAGTGTGGCAACACGTTGGCTATCTTGATGGAGACGAAGATGAATACATTGAAATAGTTGAAAAACTTATTAATGGAGAAGATATAAAATAGGGTAGCTCCGCACTATCAAAATCAAATACAATATGTTTAATTTTTAAAAGGACGGCAAATTGAAAAATAGAAATTTTTTACCAAGATTATTTCTGGCATTGTCTTTTCTTCCTCTTCTTTCATTTTCACAAAGTTTTCTGGAAGGATCAACAGTATCAGGAAATACGGAGATCGATGCTCAGATTTACACTGAAGACTCCAAACTTGGTATAACAGACTCAACGCTCAATTACAAAAAGTTCGGATTGAACGGCTTTACAAATGTGAGATACACAAATGGAAAATTCAGTGCTTATATGCGTGTCGAGGGCTTCCTGAATCCAATGATTGGATACGACAGCAGGTATGAAGGCTTTGGGGTTCCTTACTGGAATGTCAATTATAAAATAGGCAACCTTGAAATGACAGCCGGCCACTTTTACGAACAGTTTGGAAGTGGATTGATACTCAGAGGCTGGGAAGAATGGACTCTTGGCTACGATAATAATATTTATGGCTTCAATGCAAAATTTTCTCCGGTAAAAGGTGTCCAGATCAAAGGCCTTGTTGGAGTTCAGAGATATTTTTGGGAACCATATACTCCCGGCAGCAGGGGAATTATCAAAGGAATAGACGGCGATTTCTACTTAAACGATATGTTTGGAGGAATGAATGATGCCAAAATAAAAATAACTTTTGGTGGAAGCTTTGTGAGTAAATATGAAGAAGTCCCGACAATGGGTTTCTCCAGAGACTCGGCTTATTCAGTAATATCAGGCGAGGATACAACAAACTGGGTAAAAAAAACAACATATAAGTATAATTTACCTCATAATGTTGGAAGCTGGGCTGCAAGGATGAATATTGCAAACGGCGGTTTTAGCCTTTATGCAGAATATGCAGAAAAAGGAAACGACCCAAACGCAACAAACAACTATATCTATCTTAAAGGACAAGCCTTATACTCAACTGTATCCTATTCCAGGAAAGGTTTAGGGATTTTTCTTTCAACAAAGTGGATTAATAATATGAGTTATAAATCGAAACTAACTGAATCAGGAAATCCACCTATGCTTGATATTAATTATCTGCCCGCAACAACAAAGGTACATCAGTATAGTTTTGCTGCTATGTACCCTTATGCCACACAGCCAAACGGCGAATTCGGGCTGCAGGGCGAGATTGTTTATACAATTCCAAAAAAATCAAAACTCGGAGGAAAGTACGGAACAACCATTACAGTGAATTACTCATTGGCTAATTCTATTAAGAAAGAGAAGATATCACCCGAGATACCAATTGACTCAACCGGAACAGATGGTTATAAGTCCAGTTTCTTTTCATTCGGAGATATACCGTATTACAGAGATTTTAGTGTGAAGTTTGAACACAAATTCAATAAAACATTTAAGGCAAAAGCCGTTTATTATAACCAATCATATAATAAGCATGTGATTGAAGATGAGATTTATGACAAGGATGAAATGGTCTATGCTCACATCGGTGTTTTGGATGTTACTTATAAATTTAGTCGTAAAAAATCGCTTAGGGTTGAAATGCAAGGTTTATGGACGAAGGAAGATAAAGGTAACTGGGCTGCAATGACACTTGAGTATAATGTTGCTCCCAAATGGTCGTTTGCAGTTATGGACGAATGGAATTACGGAAATGACAATAGCGATATGCAAGTCCACTACTATAATCTTGCTTTAGGGTATACAAAAGGCACTAACAGAATTACATTGCGATATGGCAGACAGCGTGATGGTCTGCTCTGTGTCGGAGGAGTTTGCCGGTATGTACCGAATTCAACGGGTCTGACGATTACTTTGACTAGTTCTTTTTAAATGATTAAATGATTGAATGTTATGAAAAACAGATTTCCCTTTGTTATAATTGCAGTTATCCTTCTATCAGGTTGGGTTGCCTGTGATAAAATTGACGAACCTCTTAAAGTGGTTAATGTTCAAAATATTCCGGAAAATATTGATGACACACTGTTTTTTGCCGATTCGGTAATGGTCACACAAAAGCAGGTTCTGCTTGAAGACTTTACCGGACATTATTGTGTGAACTGTCCTACAGCAGCTTTTGCTGCTCATCAGTGGGCTGAGGATTTTAATCACAGGCTTGTAATTTATGCTATTCATGCAGGTTCTCAAGCTGAGCCCGACGAAACAGGTCTTTTTACTGCTGATTTCAGATGTCCTACGGGAGATGAACTTTTCAATCACTTTAACCAGCCGTTTAATCCGTCTGGCACGGTTAACAGAGTTGAATATAACGGAAACATGATTCTTTATTACATAACCGGAGACTGGGAAGCAGCCGTTAACCTTGAGATGGCAAAGGATAATGTGATTAATATGAAGGTTAAAAACACTTACTACCCAAATAATAAGGCTGTTTTAATAAATATTTCGTCCACAATTTTACAATCTCTTGAAGGGAAATACAAAATAGTGGTTTATCTCGTGGAAGATCATATCATTGCAGCCCAGAAAAACAATAATTCCGATATCGGCCCGGAACCCAACTGGGAAGATTACGATCACAGAAACGTGTTGCGTGATGCTGTTAACGGAACTTTCGGAAATTATATCTCGGATGACGGAACTCTAGCAGAAGGAGAGACATATTCAAACGAGTTTTATTACACCATAAACGATGAATGGCTCACTGACACAACCGACCTGAATATTATTGCATATATCTATAACGAAGAAAGCGGTGAGATACTTCAGGTTGCCGAACTGGAAGTTAAAAAGGGTGAATAGAAAAACACTATAACGATAGGTGTGTCTAAATCTATATTCTAAACATACTGGAACATACAA
>JAOZOC010000018.1:0-12677 GCA_029933495.1 Bacteroidales bacterium | reverse complement strand
CACTATAACGATAGGTGTGTCTAAATCTATATTCTAAACATACTGGAACATACAAACGTGGACGCTTGCTCATTAATTGTTAGAAACAAGATAATCGTTTATAATTTACAATACTATTTCCTTCGTCTTGTTATGAAATTTTCAATCCTATCGGCTTTAATTTAAGAACTATATACCAATTGAAGACTGGAGACTGCCGATTGAAACTGTCCTACTCCGCTTCCTTAATCAGCATAATATATACAGGAAAGTGGTCACTGTAACCTCCGATATAAACCCCGCCTGCAAAAGTACGCCACGGATAACCTTTATAACGTCCCTCTTTCTGTTTCAGGAAAGGTTTGTTAAATACTCTGGCTTTGTAAAACTTATATGTAGAATCATTACCGAGAAGCCCCTGCGAAATTATTATCTGATCAAAAAGATTCCATTTATCGCGATAAGCGAGTGAGCCGATTCCCTCTTTATACAATTTCCACATCGGATTGAACATATCACCGTCAGTCAGTTGCGATTCCTTGCCCTTTGCCCTCAGGTGTTCAAGCACACTCGGGTTAACAGGATCATCATTCAAATCACCCATAAGCATAATCTTTGCATCCTTATTGATAGCAAGCAAAGAATCAACAATATGACGGCTAAGGTCGCCGGCAGCATTACGTTTCGGACGACTTTTTTTCTCCCCTCCCCTTCGCGATGGCCAGTGATTGACAATAATGCTGACCTCTTCACCATCAAGCAATCCTGTAACAACCAACTGGCTTCTTGTTTTGTAGTCAGGGTTATCAGGAAATGTTAACGGATGAGCCTTCCAGTTAGTCACCTTAAAATATTTGGGATTATACAGCAGAGCCACATCAATCCCCCTTCTGTCCGGAGTATCATAATGCACTATCTGGTAATTTCTATCCTTAATGGCATCTTCCTTAACAAGGTCTTCAAGTACGCCCCGGTTTTCAATCTCAGAAACTCCAAGCAAAGCAACTCCGTCAGGAGTAACATCAGTTGCAATCTTAGAAATGACATAAGACATATGATCAAGCTTTTCGTGATATCTCTCGGATGTCCAGTGCGAGCTCCCCTCAGGAGTAAACTCCTCGGCAAATAATAACTCAGGATTCAAAATCGTATCAAAAAGATTTTCCAGATTATAATATCCGACACAAACAACTTTGTACTCTTTTTCACTTTGAGAAAAAGAAGACAATGAAGTTGACAGAATAAAAAGAAGCAGTAGTGAGGTAAAATATTTTTTCATTTTTAAGAATTTAGTAAAGAAACAAGTAATTAAGCTGCAAAATTATAATTATTATCTAAAATAGATCATTTAATTTATTTATTTCAAATCCTTTTTACTAATTTTGCCCGCCCCATTCTAAAATGGTTTACGAAAATTCATAATATATGAAACAGCTTTTTACTATAATTGCATTCACTTTTCTTATAACAATCGTAAATGCGCAAACAAAAGACACTCTGAAGATCAATCCTGAAGATGAGCCAATTCCAAAGATTTTTGTAAACGCAACATCAGACGAAGCTGACAATGAAGGTCAGGATATTTCAGGTCTGCTGCAGTCGTCAAAGGATATCTTCGTGTCAACAGCTGGATATGTTTTTGGTTCTACACGATTTAAGATTAGAGGGTTCAACAGCGAAAACACAACAGTAATGATGAATGGTATACCATTGAATGATATGGAAACCGGAAGAGCATACTGGTCGAGCTGGGGTGGACTTAACGATGCCACAAGAAATAAAGAGATCAGAATAGGAATTTCTCCATCAAGTTATCTTTTTGGCGGAGTTGGAGGTACAACCAACATGATTACAAGAGCATCATCTTTCCCCAAAGGTGTAAAAATCACATATTCATCAACAAACCGCAGTTACAGGAACAGGATGATGGTTACAGCTGCAACGGGGATGATGGATAATGGTTGGGCTTTCACGGTTTCAGGTTCGAGAAGATGGGCACAAGAGGGCTATGTTGAAGGTACTTTTTATGATGCCTGGGGATATTTCTTATCTGCTGAAAAGAAAATAAATGAACACCATAGTATAGGTCTTATTGGCTATGGTGCACCAACATTAAGAGGTAAAAATGGAGTCAGTGTTCAGGAAGCTCTTGACTATTCCGGGACAAATTATTATAATCCTTACTGGGGCTATCAAAACGGGGAAAAACGAAATTCCAGGGTAAGCAATTATCATCAACCGATGATTATGCTTACACATTACTGGAAAATGGATAGTAAAACAACATTGAATACCTCTTTATATTATTGGTTCGGACGGGGAGGAAGCACTGCCCTTGACTGGTACGACAGAGCTGACCCAAGACCTGACTATTATAAAAATCTACCAAGCGATGACAGGGATTATAACGGCTATACTCAACAGGAAAGGACTGACCTTTGGGAAAACGACCCTGCCTTCCGCCAACTTGATTTTGATGCATTCTATTTTGATAACCGAAAAAATCTTTATACAATTGAAAATGTAGAAGGAATACCAGGAAACTCATATACAGGAAATTTGTCGGCCTATATTATTGAAGACAGAAGAAATGATAAAAATCAACTTGGATTTAATACCAATCTTAATAAAGAAATTAATGACCATTTTACCCTCTCTGCAGGATTAAATCTCTCCTGGTATAAAGTAAATCAATATAAAATAGTTGACGACCTGCTTGGTGGTGACTACTATCTTAACTGGGACAAATACGCTGTCCGTGATTTTAGTTTTGTTGACAGCACTATGATCCAAAACGACCTGAATCATCCTAATGCAGTTGTAAAGGAGGGTGATAGATTCGGGTACGATTATGTTTCAAATGTAAACAATTATGAGCTTTTTGCACAGGGCGATTTTACCTATGGCAAAATTGATTTCTTTGTAGCTGCTAAAATCGGATTTAATTCGTTCTGGCGTACAGGAAATATGAGAAACGGTAAGTTCCCTGATAACTCTTATGGCGATTCTGAAAAAAATAATTTTACAAATGTTGGAGTTAAAGGTGGGCTAACTTATAAAATTACCGGACGGCATCTTGTCGTAGCTAACGGATTTTTCATGACCCGGGCACCCTTCTTCAGGACAGCCTATGTTTCACCCCGTACCAGAGATCAGGTTGTTGCTGGTTTGACCAATGAAAAAATATTATCGGGAGACCTAAGCTATATCTTTCGTTCTCCTTATATCACTTCCAGGGTTACAGGATATTATACAAAGTTTATTGATCAGGCATACTCAAGAAGTTATTATCACGATGTGCTACGTAGTTTTGTAAACTATAATATGATAGGCGTTGATAAAGTGCATTACGGACTTGAAGCTTCGATAGAAGGCAAAGTAAGCCAGAATTTCACTCTTTTTGGAGTTGCTGCTATTGGTAATTATTTATACGCTTCAGACCCTATCGCAACCATTTCAGCTGATAATATTGCACAGGTTATTAGTAATAGAACAGTTTATTTTGAAGGATACAAAGTTGGGGGCTTCCCTCAGACTGCTCTTTCGGCCGGACTAAAATATTTTTCATCAAGATATATATTTGCTGGTTTCAATGTAAACTATTTCGACAATGCTTATCTTGAAGCAAATCCTGACAGACGTACTCAGGAAGCAGTTAAAAACTTTGGCCCGGACTATCCTGAAAGGGATGTTATCCTGGAACAGGAACGATTGGAATCATCTTATACTATTGACGCTTATGTAGGAAAGTCCTGGAGAATAAATAGTGATTATTTTCTGTCGCTTAATTTTAGTGTCAGCAATATTCTTAATAATACTGATTTTGCTTTTGGCGGATTTGAGCAATTCAGATATAATCCATTGGATATAAATAAATTTCCGTCAAAATACTTCTATCTCTATGGGCGTCAGTACTATTTAAATATTAGTTTTAGGTTTTAATTTTTGCAAACAATAAACAATCAAATAATAATGAAAAAAGCATCTATTTTTAAAACAGTTTTATTACTTGGAATAATTGCATTATTTCTTAACAGTTGTGTAAAACAACCTCCGGAAGCACCTCCTGAATCAACTATTCCGTTTAATCCGGATAAAGTTTTAACAATTCAACAGATTAAACAAATATATATTGACAGTACGGGTGCATATACTTTCACCGACACTATTTCATTATTTGCAGTTGTAACTGCTGATGAAAGTTCGGGAAATATTTATAAGAGTGCTTATGTACAGGATAAAACCGGTGCAATTCAATTAGGCTTTATTAATTCAGGTGGCATTTATGTTGGTGATTCAATACGTATTTTATTGTTAGGTGCAACAATTGATCAGTATCACGATTTGAATCAGATACAAAACCTTAACGTTGCCAATAATATATATAAGATTAAAACAAGTGTAATAATTGAACCTGAACTTACAACAATATCTGAGATTAAAAGTGATCGTGCTTATTGGGAGTCACGTTTGATAAAGCTTGACAGCGTACAGTTTACAAATGAAATGCTCGGCAGCTATTTTGCCGATACAGTTAATTTAATAACTGAAGACAGAGACTTGGAAGATTGTAACGGCAATTCGTTAATCGTTCGTACCAGTGCCTATGCTAATTTTGCAGGGAAATTACTTCCTGAAGGTAACGGATCGATAATAGCTATTGAAACTATTTATGCCAGTGGCAGCTCAATCAAGGATCAACTCATCGTCAGAAACTATAATGAAATTCATCTAACAGGACCCAGATGTGGATCTGGCGGAGGTTCTGTTATTGATCCGGTTGAAGAGGTAAATGAAGAGTTTAATACCGTTGAAGACTATACTGATGTGAGCCTTCCTGGATGGACAAACATTGTTGTTGAAGGCAATAGAAAATGGCAGGGAAAAACTCATATCAATAATAAATATGCCCAGGCCTCCGGATATAATTCCAATCTGGATGTTATGGAAACCTGGTTAATAACTCCACCTGTTATCAATGCAAGTGGAGATAAAATTCTTACTTTTAAAGGTGGGATTGCCTATTGGGAACACTTAGCAGGGAATGAACCTATGACAGTTCTTGCCTCAACTGATTATGACGGTTCAAATTTTGAAACAGCCACCTGGACCGAACTTTCACCAACTCTGCCAAATGCCAGTAGTTCTAATTATAGCTGGGTTGAGTCAGGTGATGTTTCCCTTGCAAATTTTGCAGGAAATGTTGCAATAGCATTCAAATATACTGGTAGCGGTACTGAATCAACTTCGTTTCAGGTTGATGATGTTATTATTAGTGATGACGGTGGTGGTGGTGGAAATCCCATTCCTCCGGTTGCCGAAGTTAATGAAGAGTTTAATTCCGTTGAAAACTATACAGATATTGATTTGGACGGCTGGACAAATATTAGTGTTGAAGGAACAAGAAAGTGGCAGGGAAAAGATTTCAGCGGAAACAAATATGCGCAGGCTACGGGTTACAATTCGGGTTTGGATGCTATGGTTACCTGGTTGATAACTCCTCCGGTTATAAATACAAGCGGAGATCAAATACTTAGCTTCAAATGTGCTATGGCATACTGGACGCACCAGGCCGGTAACGAACCTTTGATGATTCTTGCTTCTACGGATTATGACGGAACCAACTTTGAAACAGCTACCTGGACAGAGGTTTCAGCAATACTGCCTACATCAGGAAATGCGAATTACGAATGGGTTGAATCAGGTGAAATTTCACTTGCCCAGTTTACCGGAAATGTTGCGATTGCATTCAAATATGTTGGCAGCGATTCCGAATCAACCTCAATGCAGATTGATGATGTTGTTGTCTCCGACGGTGGAGGCGGTGGAGGAATAGAGCCTGTATCTTCAATTATTGAATATTTCGACCTCGTTGTTAATTATGAGGATGTTAACCTTGAAGGTTGGACAAATATTATCGTATCGGGCGACCGTAAATGGCAGGGAAAAGACTATAGTGGTAATAAATATGTTCAGGCAACAGGATATAATTCAAGTTTGAGTGAAATGGAGACCTGGCTGATATCTCCTCCTGTAATCAATACAAGTGGAGATAAAACACTGAATTTTAAAAGTGCAATGGCATACTGGAATCATTTAGCAGGTAATCAGCCAATAACAATTCTTGCATCAACTGATTTTGACGGAACAAACTTTGAATCGGCTACATGGACAGAGCTTACAGCAATTTTGCCAAATTCGGGCAGTAGTAATTATTCCTGGGTTGAATCAGGTGATGTTTCTCTGGCCGGTTTTTCAGGTAATGTAGCCATTGCTTTCAGGTATATTGGAAGTGATACAGAGTCAACATCAATTCAGATAGATGATGTTATTGTTGAATAGAAAATATTTATCAGGCTATTTCGTTATTGCCATTTAAGAATATATTAATATTGCAACTGTGAGTGATACATTAGTAATAATTCCAACATTTAATGAAAAGGAGAACATTGAAAAAATAATCCGAAAGGTCTTCTCCTTACCTAAGGTATTCCACGTTTTGATTGTTGAGGACAATTCTCCTGATGGTACGGCTGCTATTGTAAAGAAACTTATGAAGGAATTTCCTGACAAGTTGTTCATCGAAGAAAGAAAAGGCAAACTCGGTCTGGGTACAGCATACATTCACGGTTTTAAATGGGCACTTGAAAGAGATTATAAGTATGTGAATGAGATGGATGCCGATTTCTCCCACAATCCTGACGACCTTATCCGGCTAAATGATGCTTTGGCTAAAGATGGATACGATGTTTCAATTGGCTCGAGGTATATTAAAGGGGTAAATGTAGTAAACTGGCCTATGAGCCGAATTCTTATGTCATATTTTGCTTCAATGTATGTCAGGATTATTACAAGAATTCCGGTTCAGGATACAACTGCAGGTTTTGTTTGCTACACAAGAGAAGTTCTTGAAAATATTGACCTTGATAAGGTCAAATTCATCGGCTATGCTTTCCAGATAGAGATGAAGTTCACAGCCTGGAAATTAGGATACAAAATTAAAGAGGTTGACGTTATTTTCACCGACCGTACAGAGGGGACTTCAAAGATGAATGGAGGAATTTTTAAAGAAGCTATCTTCGGTGTTCTACAATTAAAGATTAATAGCATTTTTAAAAACCCGAAAAGGTTAAAGGGTTAAATTTTACAAGCGATTAGGTTTTGGATATCCCCAGGCGTGGACGCTTGGATCACAGTTAAGGAATAAATATAACAAACTTAACAATTAATTAACCTGATTATTTGATTAATAATCTACTTTTGCCATCAGAAAACAGAGATGAAATCATCTTTGCAAAATTAAAGCGGTAATGGCCAAGTGAAAGTTTATTGTCGCGACGAAGAATTCCAAAAAGGAATCTTCATATTAGCTGGGGTTTTCCGGCTTTTTTTATGCAGTTAGCCCGCTTTTATCTTTCTCTCTGAAAGTTTACCCACATTTGGTATTTTATAGGTAAAACTGTCCAGCCATTTCAAAATAATGGTTAGATTATCTGGTTGCTAACGATTATTGCTTTTAGCATATAACTGATATATAAGTCCATCGGCAAAACCTATTTTAGGAACAAACAGTGATTTTGTCTTAATTATCTTTATTATGAAAAGGAAAATCTTTGCTGCCGGAACAATCACATCGGCCCTGTCAAGACGTAAACCAAGTTTTTGGATACGTTCTTCGAGTGAAAAGCTCTCCAGATGATTTAGTGCATAAATTAGCTCAGAAGTTTTGAGTGTATAAGTCGATGGTGTACCGTAAATCTTATTTATTTTATTGATATTGCCACCGGAGCCCATTACATTTATACTTCCAAAATGCTCCTTATATTTCATCAAAAAAAACTCAAGCCTTTTCCATTCTGACTTTTTAACTTTTTCGCTTAAAATTCTTAATGTGCCAATCTTAAATGAAGTAACACCTAAAACAACATCATTTAGTAAAACCGATATCTCTGTACTTCCTCCTCCTACATCAATATACATCGACAGACCCTGAGGATTCTTAAATTCAATTTTATTTGTTTGTCTAATAATATTGGCCTCCTCAATACCATCTACAAGCCTGACATTAAGACCTGCCTCATCTTTAATTCTCCTGATTAACTCCTTACCATTTACAGCTTCACGCATTGCAGCAGTAGCACATGCATCAAAATCAACAGGTTTATAAACATCGATTAGTAGTTTGAATGCTTTTAAGGTTTTTATAAGATTATCAGCTCTCTTTTCGGATATTATATTATCAGTGTAAACATCCTTTCCCAACCTTGTAGGAATGCGTACTAGAGTTGCCTTTTCAACGTAAATTTTCTTTTCCGATTCAAATACATTGGCAAACAGCAACCTTGCTGCGTTTGAACCTACATCTATTGCTGCAAAAATCATATCTCAAATTTTAAATTCTTTTATGTGTTTATAGTTTTGTAATTCTTGTTTACTGATTTCAGACAACCAATACCTATTTAGTGCTTCTTTGTGTCTTCGAGCCTTAGTGGCAGGGTTTTCTCCACTTAGTCAAAGAATGACTTGCTGCTACTATTGCCTCCCCTATTCAACAGATGACTTTGCACCCCTTTGTCTTAGCTTAGTCATCAGTTGAAAGCCAACTTTTTAAAATACTCATAAGTCTCAAACTGCGACCGTACATTTTTTTTTGACCTGGTTTTGCGATACCTGTTAATTCCCTTCTCATCACAAATCCTTGCTTTACAATTATCCTTCAGTTGAATCTGAAGCATATCCCATATCTCCTTTCTAATCTCCTTATCAAGGACAGGAGTAACAACCTCTATTCTTGAGTCAAGATTTCGTGGCATCCAGTCAGCAGATCCAATGTAGTATTCATTGTCAGTATTGTTGCAAAACACAAAGACCCTTGAGTGTTCCAGAAATCTATCAACAATACTTATTACTTCAATATTATCACTAACACCCTTCACTCCCGGAATCAGAACACAGATACCACGTACAATCATTTTTATTTTAACACCTGCACTGCTTGCCTGGTATAATTTTCTTACAACCTTTTTATCTACCAGGCTATTCAGCTTAATAATAACCCATGCCTCTTTTCCCTCTTTTATATTTTCAATTTCATTATCAATCATCCTTAGAATCCAATTACGTAAATGAAACGGGGAAACCAAAAGGGAATTAAATTCAGGAGGCATATATCTCGCTTCAAAAAGCCTGAAAACTTTATCAACTTCTGAAGCAATTTCCTGGTTTGCTGTCAAAAGACTATCATCAGCATAAACATGCGCTGTTGATTCATTAAAATTCCCTGTACTTATATTTACATAATAGACATCGCTATCATCTTCTCTGCGCTTTACACAAATAAGCTTACTGTGAACTTTATATCCCGGAATAGTTGGCACAATCTTAACTCCCTCTTCATGTAGTTTCCCTGCAAGTATTATATTTGCCTCCTCATCAAAACGCGCCTGAATTTCAAGGAAAACTGTTACTTTTTTCCCATTTCGAGTTGCATTTACAAGAGCATTAACAACATTTGAATACCTTGCAGCCCGATAAAATGTCATCTTTATTTCTGTTACCAATGGGTCAATAGAGGCCTCACGCAGAAAATCAATAATATATTTGAAAGATTGATATGGATAATGAAGCATAATATCCTTCTCCTTCATTAAACCGATTATGCTTTTATTCTCAGGAATATCTTTGTGCGCGACAGGTGGAAAGTCGGGATATCGCAGCTCCTTTGGGCCTATATTTGGGAAGGCCATAAAATCTTTAAAATTGTGATATCTGCCTCCGCTTCTCATATTATCGTCAGCCAAAATCTTAAGCTTTTTCATAATTTTGCTAAGAAGTTTTGGCGGAATATTCCTGTCATAGACAAATCGAACCGGGGCTCCCCTTTTTCGCTGCTTCAAACTATCACTCATTTTCTCCAAAAAGCTTTTTGAGATATCCTCATCAAAATCAAGCTCAGCATCACGGGTTATCTTTATTGTATATGCATTAAAAGTGTCAAAACCAAAAATAGAAAAGATATCAGCAAGACAATACCTGATCACATCATCAAGAAGGATAATAAAGTGCTTATCCTCTGTTTCGGGCAAAATCAAAAAACGCGATAGCGAGCGCTGTGGAACTTTTATCAAAGCATAACTATCATTTAAGTCCTCATTAGAACTGGTCATCTCAACAGCAAGATATATAGAACCATCCTTTATGGATGTGTTTTTCTGAAAATTTCCCAGCATTATGGGAAAAAGATACTGGCGCATTTCCTCCTGGTAAAAACGTTTTACAAACTTTCCCTGCTCGCTGGTTAACTGGGTTTCATCAACAATGTTAATACCCTTATTTGCTAGCTCCTTCTTAATTTTAAAATAAGTTTCTGTAAAAACGATCTCTTGCTCAGCAACAATCTCATAGATATCCGAAAGAATTTTCTTAGGGTCATCCTTTTCTTCAAGGTATTTTTTATCCAGTTTGGCAAGCCTGTTTAAGCTAGCCACTCTCACTCTGAAAAACTCATCACGATTATTGGAAAATATACCAAGAAATTTTATTCTTTCAATAACAGGAACTGCCGGATCAATAGCCTCCTGCAAAACGCGTGCATTAAACTGCAGCCAGCTTATTTCACGGTTTATAATATATTTACCCCACTGTTTGGCCATTAGTTTCGTTTTAATAAATAACTCTTCTTAATATTTTCCAAAAACACGAAAAAAAATTTAATTACGCCTCTCCTTTTTCAATATCCAAAGTTTCGACAAAGGATATGGAGAGCAGGTGAGGTGATTATATTATTCTATTAGCATCTTTGGAGTAATCACAAATTTAACATTTTTTTTTGCATTTGCAAGATTTTCCCATTTATCAGTTTTGAATTCAATACCGACTACCGTTGATGTTGGCATCCATTCAAGCTCATTCCTCAGGAAATAGTTAGCAAAATGTGTAAATGCAGGATTGTGCCCCACGAGCATCACAGAATTTATATCGTTGGGAATAGCAAACAGGATATCGAACAAATCCTCTTCATCGGCATTATAAATACTACTTTCGATTTTAATTTCCGATTCAGCATAACCAAGTCCCCCGGCAATGATTTTAGCCGTTTCATAGGCACGCACTGCACTGCTTGATATTATGAGGTGAGGTTTAATACTTTTTTCCAGAAGAAATCCGGTAACTAGTTTTGTCTTCTTCACTCCCTTTTCCATCAATGGTCTGTCGTGGTCAGAAATACCGGGGTTGTCCCAGGCTGACTTTGCATGGCGGGCAATATATAATACCTTATTGGCCTTGTTCCGAAACATCATAATTCAGTTTTGGAAAGTTAATTTCATCCTTAACAACAAATGCATTGGAATACGAACCCGAAATCTTTTTCAGAAATGCCTCAGCTTCCATTTTTGTTCTGTAATCCCCAATTCTCACTTTGTAATACGGCTCCTGAAAAATCAAATACACCGGTACATTGGAGTATTTATTAACAAAGTTCGATTTAGCCTCAATTGCCTGACTTTTGGAAGAGTTGCCCGCTTCAAAAAATATCTGTATTCTCCAGCCTTCAATAGCAGGATTAAAATCATTAGCTTTGATATGTAGCTTCACCAACGAATCTACCCTTGGATCCTGAACAATAAGTGCATTATGTAGTGTATCAATCTGTCCGGTTGAGAACAAAACCATTAAAGAAAAAAGTCCGGTAATTATATACTTAGTCATTATGTGTTATTTAAAATCGTAGCAAAAATAAATGAATTTGTTCAGAAAACACTAAACGATTTTCACAAGAAAATAGTATCTATACAGGAATCCTGTTTTATCTTGATAATACTCTTACATACTCTTTCGCGTGGATACTCAGTACGGGTATAGGTGAATGGTTCACCATTTGCTGCGCATAAGCACCAAGAAAAAGATTAGCAGTGGTTGTTTCCTGCTCTGTCATTATTACTATCAGGTCAGCATCTGCAGCTTTGGCATATTCAACCGTTGCATTTGTTATATTTTCAGCATCAACAGTCTCAATCTTATATGGAACTTTCTCTTCATCAAGATACTTCTGAACCTGCTTTGAATAATTGTCAACCTTGTACTTTATCGCTTTAATAGCTGAAGAATATAACGAAACAATATGAATTTCAGAGCCAAAATATTTTGCAACCTTAGCAGCATACGGAACTTTCTGTCGCGACTCCAGCGAGCTGTCAATAGGAAGTGCAATCTTCTTAATATCTTCTTTAATCTCATAATTTGTCCTGACCGTAATTACCGGACAGGGTGCATAAGTCACAATCCGGTAGGCATTACTTCCAATCCAGAACTCCTCAAAACCCGAAACGCCATGTGTCCCTGCAATAACAAGCTCGGCATCAACATACTTTGCCTGATTGGCAATTTCCTGATGTACCTTTCCCCTGCGTATTTTAAAGGTTATTTCACCATGTTTAAGCTGATCCTTATACTTTTCAACCAGAGCCTCCAGGTTATTGGCAATTACTTTCCGTGAGTCAGGGAGCTCAATAGGCATTGCCGTTTCGTCTGAGCTGACGTTGTCAACCCAAACCAACAGAATGCTGGCTTTAAAAGTGTTGGCAAAATTGATGGCATATTCCAATGCGTGTATGGAACAGCGTGAAAAGTCGATGGCTACGATTATCTGTTTCATGATTTTGTTGGTATTAAATGCATTTGCTAAATTACATAAAAAA
>JAOZOC010000328.1 GCA_029933495.1 Bacteroidales bacterium | reverse complement strand
CAGCGGGATTATTAATCTCGGAAGGAGTAGTATAAGGGAAATCTTTAACAGCACCTTTGCCCGAAATATTGCCGGCACTAAATTGTATGTCCGTATCCAAAGGAATACCTTCTATTAAGAAACTACCATCGCTGGCGGAAGTAGTTGTGATTGTGGAATCAAGACTGGCTATATACACTTGAACATCAGCACCTGCAATCGAAGCATAATTATCATTCATGTCCATGATAATGCCTGAAATATCTTGGTTATTTGTTGGGTCGGGGATGTTTGATGTCATTTGAAACAGCATTGGTTCATTAACTCCTTCTTCTAGGGTTATTAATGTGCTGTCTGTGTAAAAATCTGGATGTTCCCATTTCACCCAGTATTGGGCTTCATAAAATTGTGTTTCTTTAAAATTTAGAGAACTTGTTCTTGGTCTGGCTGCAGGTCCTCTTAGTGGGCTGTTTTGTTTGATGAATTTTCCTTTAAGTTCTATGCCGCTTTCTGTGTGTATGTTGTAGATGTACATTCCTGCTGCCACATTATTTAATCTTAAATATTCTTTATCATCATTAAATTCTTGTCGTTTGACAAGTTGTCCAGTCATATTATATATTTCTATGAACCCTTTTTCTATTTCTGGGAAGAATGCGTTTAGTTCACTGCCAAAATTAGGAACTACTTGAACTTTGTTTTTACTCAGTTCTTCTATTCCTGTTGTTGAATCTATATATACTGGAAGACCTGGATTATCAAAAGTTTTCATCCCGTTGCTGTTTGTTATGAATGTATATGTTGTATCTGGTGTTGCCATGGCCATGTTTTCTGGACGAACACTCAGTACTACGTTAGAAATTGGCGCATTATTTTCTATATTTTTAGTTAAAAGTATTCCTGTTCCGTAAATTGTGTCGCTTAGAATTCCTTCATTTTGAGCCTGAACTTCAAAAGCAGAAATTATTAAAAGAATAGTTGCAGCGGCAACAAATATGTTTACAGCTTTTCTAACCACGTTCAATATATCTTTTACATAGTGGTCAGATTTTTTGATCTTATCCGGTAAGTTCATAATATCCTTTTTATGTCTGTTAATATGTTTTGGTAACGGCAGTCTGTTTTCAAACTATGTTTTCCGTTTTTTCAGGCAAATAAACCGATTTTTTGCCAGAAAACCAAATTTTATTAAAAATATGTACTTTAGCAACCACAAAAATGAAAAACAACGAATTAATTCATAAGCTTGCAATCAAGCTTATCTCAAAATTCAGAAACAGGGAGAGAGAAAGTCCTCTTGACCCGGATATTGTAAGAGTATTGATAATGATAGTAGCAATTGCCTTACTTCTTGTATTTGGTGGGCATGAGGATATAGGCAGACCAATAAATTAAAATTGTACATTATATCTATGAAGCAAAGGATTATTATTTTGGTGGGAATTATTGGTGTGCTATTATATTTCACGGGTATGGCTGTTGACAACTATAGCCTGCGAATAGCAACTAAACCAATTCCGCTGTTAGCTCTGCTTTTCTTGTTAAAACCTTATACTCATTTTCGGAAATATATTTTTACAGGCCTTGCTTTTTCTCTGCTTGGAGATATTTTGCTGGAATCATCACCCTCAATGTTTGTTTTTGGCTTATCAGCTTTTCTGATGGGGCATATTGCGTACATCGTGGCATTTGCAGGACGAAGTCGTAAAATAGACTTATTGCCATTGGGTTTATTAATTGCTGGTGGTATTATCATTTATTCGGTTTTATATCCGGGGCTGCATAAACTGGCTTTTCCGGTTTTGCTCTATATTATTGTGATACTGGCAATGTCGTGGCGTGCCATTGCCCAGCGTAACTTTGACAAATTTGCCGGTTTTGCAGCAAT
Source organism: Bacteroidales bacterium (assembly GCA_029933495.1). Classification (GTDB taxonomy): domain Bacteria; phylum Bacteroidota; class Bacteroidia; order Bacteroidales; family JAADJA01; genus JAADJA01. The sequence goes on along the minus strand of JAOZOC010000328.1, from coordinate 2,672 downwards.
AGGTTCAATCTTTTTTGTTTTTAGCGATAGCATTATAGCCATAAACAAATTCACAACTGCCATACCCTACGCCGGATATATAATTATGATAACGTACTGGACTGCGCAAAGTCTTATTTTCTATTCTGCGTACAAAACTCAACAACAACAGCATTAGTCTCTATACATCACTGTATTACAGTCATATACCAAGTCCAACAAAAGATTACATTACAATAGATGACACTTTTTGGGAGATACTTCTCATCAATTTTACACTTTTTGGGAGATAAATTTGATAAATATTACACTTTTTTGGAGATAATAATTATACAAATTGTATTTTATAGCAGATAATATATGAACAGGGAACTTTATAAATGTACCTCTTTACGCAGTAAATTACCAGATACCGCGATGATGATAAAAAGATTACCATCTTTTACCTCTTCTCCTTAAAAAACCTCATCATCAGCTCCGAACAATCTTTTTCAAGCACTCCCTGTACAACTTCCGTTTTTGGGTGCAGGGGATTACCGGAAAGATTAGAATAACCTCTTTTCTCATCTTTTGCACCATAAATTATCTTTTTTATCCTTGTCCAGTATGCTGCTCCGGCACACATTACGCAGGGTTCTATTGTCACGTAAAGAGTGCATTCATCCAGAAATTTTGCACCAAGATAGTTTGAGGCGGCAGTAAAAGCCTGCATTTCAGCATGTGCCGTGGCATCGGTAAGCCGCTCGGAAAGATTGTGCGCACGGGCTATTATCCTGTCGTTACATACTATAACAGCACCAACCGGAACCTCATCGGCATCAAAAGCCTTTTGAGCCTCTTTCAAAGCCTCTTTCATAAAATATTCATCGGAAAAGACAGACAGATTCATTGTTTAATTTTTAATTTCAAAAGTAGAGATTAATTCTCAATTTTATAAGAAGTTTTTCGCTTCGACAAAAAACTTCTTATAAAATTCTAAAAAGAATTTGCATTCCTTTTTCAGATATCTTATCTTTGTTCCATAAAAACCTAATACCTATTGTTATGAAAAAAGTTTTATTATTTATTTTGTTGCCGTTTACCCTTTTCGGGCAGGCTGATTATCAAACGATTCTTCCAAATGCTGAAGCATTTTTTCAATCTGAAGTGGCTTTTAGCCTTTATGATTTTGCTGGTCATAAGTTTTTTAGAGGAGTAAAAATCATTGATACAACTTATGAAAATGACTACACAAAATACAAGTTCTTTTATGAATATAATGACGACAACTACTCTCAAATGCAGTTTCCCTATTTTGTATGTGTTAATATGGAAGCACAATGCTGGCTTGGGCCGGAAGTTGTAGTGTATGAAAACGGCTTAAATATCTTTTTCAACAGGTATTACGATTCCATTTTCGTTAAAACAAATGCGGAATTGAATGACAGTTGGATTTTTTATATGACCGACCTTGGAGATGTCTATAATGCAGTTGTTACTTATATTTCCGAAAAGGAATTTCTCGGAGTTACTGACCTTGTAAAAACAATCTCAATAACCGGTGAAGGAAATACTTTCACAATTGAAATCAGCAAAAATTATGGATTCGTAAAAACAATAAATTTCAGAGATTTTCCAGGCTTTGAGGGAGATACATATCAAGTGTATGAACATACCTTGCAAGGATTGTCAGAACCACCTTTGGGTTATCAACAAATGACAAAAGGAGATATTCTTGATTATGAAATTGGGGATGAATACCATTGGAAAGAGGTAAATGGTGGTGTGGATTATCATTTTAAAATAGAAAAAGTAATTGATAAAGAATTGTTGGGTAATGATGCAGTTGTTTACACTTTTGAAAGAACCAGATGGTGGTATGATCCTTACTCTTCCGGTTACAGTTTTTATACCATTATTGATACTATTACAGACCTTACACATGTCCTCCACGACAATTTACCATTTGAAGCTTCAGAGGATGTTCCACACAGGTATATGATTGATTTTGACAACTATAACCAAAGGTCGAAAACTACAATGAGAGAAATGAGGTTTTGGTATTCCGATACCTGTTATACTCATGCCTTGGAATTTGGTTATGTAAAGGGAGAGGCAATAAAAGGTGTGGGATTCAATCATTTTTATAGTGACAATTCATATTCAATGAATGAATATATTGTCTATTTCAAAAAAGGTGATGAAACCTGGGGGACACCGTTAAACCCGCCGGTATCGGTTAATGAAATGGAAAGAACCCTGGAAATCAAAGTTTTTCCCAATCCTGCAAAAGATTTTGTTTTCATTGAAATACAGGATTTTCAAAAGTTAAATGATGCAAGCATTTCTGTTTTTGATATAAGTGGTAAAGTTGTTTTTAAAGATAGAATTAATGCCGGCAATCTTAAAATAGATACCGGTAACTGGCCTGAGGGTTTGTTCTTTTACAGGATATCAGATAGCAACACATTGGCAACCGGAAAGTTTATGGTAAGGGATTAACCCAAAACTTCTTAGAGGTTTTATTCTGCGTCGTATAACCTCTAAGAAGTTAGGGCATTGTCAGGCAAAAGATATACAGAATGGATTCAAAGACAATACTAATAACAGGCTCAACCGACGGAATAGGCAAGCAAACGGCACTTGAACTTGCACATTCCGGGCATAAAGTGATAATACATGGCCGGAATCCGGAAAGGGTAAAAACCGTTTTT
>JAOZOC010000327.1 GCA_029933495.1 Bacteroidales bacterium | reverse complement strand
TTTACTTCGGGGCAATCCTCAATAAAAACAAAGCAAGAACGCCGAAAATAATATTTGGCAGCCATACAGCAAGAACAGGGTCTAAGTCACCATGGGTAGCAAAGACGGTTGAGATTTGCTGAAACAAAATAAACCCGAAAGTAAGGGCTATTCCCAGCCCGAGATGCATACCAATCCCACCCCGCACTTTTCTACTCGACAGCGACACACCAATCATTGTAAGAATAATGGTGGCAAACGGAAAAGCAATCCTTTTTTGTTTATCAACTTCGTACTCCTTCACTTTTTCTGAGCCTTTCAGCTTCTCCTTTTCAATGAATGCCCTTAACTCAAAATAATTCAATGTCTTAAGGTCATCAAGGATGAAAGTAAATTCGCGCGGGTCAAGATTAATAAGAGTATCCAGCTCCTTCCCTTTTCTAAGAGTCTCGTCCATTCCGTCAAAGGTTCTGATGTAAAAATTTTTAATTTTCCATAATCCCGAAACACTATCCCATAATATCCGGTTTGAATTTAATTTATAAACAAGCTTGTTGTTTTGAAACTTCTCAAGGGAGAACTTAAACCCGGTATTTGTTTCATTATTATAGCTTTCAAGATAAACAAAGGTTCCCGGCTTAATCTGCATATGCATATTGTAATCCCTGTTTCTGTAAGGATTTTTCAGATAGGTCTTTTCAAAAATCATCATAGTTTTATTGGTACGCGGAATCAGGAAGTTAGCAAGATAGAACGACATCAGTCCGAGAACAGTAGCTGCTATAAGGTATGGCCGCAGGAATCGCCAGAAGCTTACCCCGCTACCGAGTATTGCTACAATTTCACTGTCGGCAGCCATTTTTGAGGTGAAAAAGATAACAGCAATAAAGGTGAACAGATAACTGAAAAGATTTATAAAATATGGAATGAAATTCATATAATAGGAGAAGATAATATCTGTTAGCGGTGCTTCCTTTTCAATGAAGTCATCAATTTTCTCGGAAATATCAAAAATGATTACAATGACAATAAGTAGTGAAATGGCAAAGAAGAAAGTGCCAAGAAACTTTTTAATTATATATATATCAATCTTTTTCAAATTTTTTATCTGTAGCGACAAGCGTGAACGCTCGTTGCATTTACCTTTTATGAGCAAGCGTCCACGCTTGCTTTTGTTATATTTAAAGTCTTCTTCCCAGCTGCTTTATCATTTTATTTTTCCATTCAGTGAAAGTGCCTGCTAAAATATGGTCTCTTGCTTCATTAACCAGCCACAGATAGAAAGCAAGATTATGCAAACTGGCAATCATACCTGCGAGCACCTCCTGAGAAATCAACATATGACGTAAAAATGCCTTTGAATATTGCCTGTCAACAAATGATGTTCCCTCCTCATCCAGAGGGCTGAAATCATTTTTCCACTTTTTGTTTTTAATATTTATGATTCCGTTCTTTGTATAAAGAAGACCGTGCCGTGCATTGCGTGTAGGCATCACACAGTCGAACATATCAACTCCAAGAGCGATACTCTCCAAAATATTTACTGGTGTTCCAACTCCCATTAGGTAACGCGGTTTATCTTCTGGGAGTATGCGGCAAACCAGATCGGTCATCTCATACATCATATCGTGTGGTTCGCCAACCGACAGTCCGCCTATTGCATTCCCGTCAGCTCCATAGCCGGCGATTTCTTCTGCCGACTTCTCTCTTAAATCCTTATAAACACTACCCTGTACAATGGGGAACAGAGCCTGACTGTGACCATATTTCGGTTCACTCTTTTCAAAATGAGTTACACACCTTTTTAACCACTGATGTGTAAGATCAAGAGATTTTTTAGCATAATCATAATCACACGGATAAGGAGTACACTCATCGAAAGCCATAATAATATCGGCTCCAATGGTTCTTTGAATGTCGATAACATATTCGGGAGTGAAGTTATGTTTGGAACCGTCAATATGAGAATTGAAGATAACACCTTCCTTACTGAGTTTTCTTGTATTTGCAAGTGAATAAACCTGGTAGCCGCCACTATCAGTGAGTATTGGTTTGTCCCATCCGTTGAATTTATGAAGTCCGCCGGCGTTTTCAATTACATCAAGTCCGGGCCTAAGATAGAGATGATATGTATTTCCCAGAATTATCTGAGCTTTTGTATCCTCACTAAGTTCCTTTATATGAACTGCTTTAACTGCCCCGGTTGTCCCCACTGGCATAAAGATTGGAGTCCTGATTTTACCATGGTCAGTGGTTATGACTCCTGCCCTTGCCGATGATCCGGTATCTTTTTTTTCTAACTTAAACTGCATTAACTGTTTCTAACATTATTTCGACCGCAAAGGTATTGAAATCTATTGTTAACAATATTTTATTTTTTTTCTGTTATAATACGGAATCATTGGATATTTTTGCCTTATACTAAAAATTAAAAACCGGAGATGGAGATTAGTTTGCTTTTCCCTTTTATTTTCTGGGTGTTTGTCGTTTTAGCAATCATTCAGCTATTCTATTTCTGGATAATATTCAGTCGGTTTGCATTTTACAAAGAGAAGGAAAAAACTCCTACAGATGTTCCTGTCTCGGTGATTATCTGCGCAAAGAATGAGTACCATAATCTGAAGGAATACCTACCGTTAATTCTTGATCAGGATTATCCCGATTTTGAGGTTGTCGTTGTTAATGATGCTTCAGATGATGAAACCATTTTCTTTCTTGAGGATATGGAACGTAAGTACGGAAACCTTAAAATTGTGACTCTGATGCAGGATCTCAATTTCTTTTCAGGCAAGAAGTTTCCGTTGTCCGTTGGAATTAAATCGGCAAAGAATGAACATCTTCTTTTAACCGATGCCGATTGTCGTCCGGCAGGGAAAAACTGGATCAGGGAAATGGCAGGTAGTTTTAATACTAAAAAGGATATTGTACTCGGTTATGGTGCTTACAATGAAAATCCTGGTTTTCTTAATAAGATTATTCGTTATGAAACGGCAACCACAGCACTTCAATATTTTTCGTATGCAATAAGTGGGATTCCATATATGGGTGTCGGGCGAAATCTGGCCTACAAAAAAGAATTATTTATAAAAAGTAAAGGGTTTATATCGCACTACAATGTAGCCTCTGGTGATGATGACCTTTTCATTAACAAGGTGGCTACAAAATTAAACACTGTCATTTGTGCCAACTATGATGGATTTACTTTTTCAAAGCCTCAGGAATCGGTAAAAACCTGGTTCCGGCAGAAGCGAAGACACCTGTCTGCCGGAAAGTATTATAAATTCAAACATCTTTTTTTACTGGGAACCTGGTCAATGAGCACATTTTTGTTTTATCTGCTATTTGTTTTTTTGTTATCTGTTAATTTTTTGTCTGTTACAGTGCTGTCGCTCTTTGTAATAAGAGTGTTATCTCAATTAATTATTTATAAAAAAACATTTAATAGGTTAAACGAAAAAAAATTATTACTAATTTCGCCGCTTATTGAAGTGATATTATTAATACTGTATCCGGTAATTATAATTTCTAACCTGTTTGTTAAGCAGAATAGATGGAAGTAGCAACGCATTTAACAGAAAAGGCATTACGTGATTACAGGCTGGTCAAGCTGGCTATTGATGATGGCGATCAGAAGGCTTATGCCGAATTGATGGGCAACTATCGTGATTCGCTCTATTTTATGTTGCTTAAAATGACAAATAATCCGCACGATGCTGAAGACCTTACAATTGAAGCATTTGGGAAAGCATTTAAAAAGCTTCATCAATACACTCCCGATTATGCGTTCAGTACCTGGTTGTTTAAGATAGCCTCTAATAATTGCATTGATTTTATTCGTAAGAAAAAGAAATATACTTTTTCGATAGATCAAAATTATGATGATGAGGAAGGCACTGAAATGGCAAGCAGGATACCATCTCAAACCCTGAATCCTGAAGAGGAAATTGTCAGAAAGCAAAAGATAAAACTTATGCGCGAAGTGGTTGAGAAGCTAAAACCTCATTATCGTACATTAATTGAACTCAGATATTTTAAAGAGTATTCGTACGATGAAATTGCTGAGGAGCTAAATCTTCCACTTGGCACTGTTAAGGCTCAGCTTTTCAGAGCAAGGGAATTCCTCTTCCAGATTATGAAGCATTCAAAAGATCAGATATAGTTTTCCTCCTGTTCGCCAAATTCATATCATTTTAATATAATTATTTTCCGGGAAACAATCTTACTTCCCGATTCTATTTGAAGAAGATAGGTTCCTGCCTTTGCATTTCCCAAATTTATATCTGCCGGATTATCCTTTGATGTTTGAATGTTTGTTTTTGTCAGAATCATTTCGCCATTATTGTTAAAAACTGTAAGCGAAATTTTACCGTTAAATCCGGTTGCAATAGTAAATTTTCCTTTTGAAGGATTTGGATATATCTGAAAATAAGGATTATTATTCTCAGGTGTAAAAACACTCTCAACAACATGAATGTAGTTTTCTTTTATTTCATAATCCGACATTCCATTACCCGAAATAGTTAGCTTAACCATATAATGTCCGGTATCCTGATAAACAATATA
>JAOZOC010000326.1 GCA_029933495.1 Bacteroidales bacterium | reverse complement strand
GCTGCTCATGAGGTACTTGACTCTCTTAATGGGAATACTCATAGTTTGATGCAGGCAGATTTGTCTGTATCTGGTGATGTTGAAAACCTTGTATCAGAAATTATAGATAAATATGGCAGGATTGATATCCTTGTCAATAATGCAGGTATTTTTGAAGAACTTGATGTGCTGTCTTTATCATACAAAGAGTGGCAACAGACCTGGGACAAGACTATTGCTACTAATCTGACCGGGGCAGCTAATCTTTCCTTCCTGATTGCAAAGGAGATGAAGAGGGCAGGAGGGGGTAAGATAATTAATGTTTCATCAAGGGGAGCTTTTCGTGGCGAACCCAATGCGCCAGCTTATGGAGCATCCAAAGCAGGAATGAATGCCTTTGGGCAGTCATTTGCAAAAGCATTTGCCCCACATAAAATATATGTTTATACAATTGCACCGGGTTTTGTTGAAACTGATATGTTTAATCATGCAAAGCAGAGATATGATGAGGCAGAGATTATTAATCAAAGCCCAATGAAACGAATAGCGCAGTCTGAGGAAATTGCGCGTATTGCATTGTTCCTTGCAGGTCAGGGTTCGGAGTATATGACCGGTTGTATTATTGATGCTAATGGTGCTTCTTATCTGAGAACATAAAATTCAGAACTCCTGATCTAATTGTTATATTTAAGGTAATTAGATGTTTGTAATTATCCTTGATTCGGAATGAAATTTTTTATCTATTTTTCTTATCCTCATAATTTTCACGAAACCTAAACCCTGAGAAGCTACAAAGGACATAAAAACTTCTTAACAGGAATATCAGGGATGGTTACTTGATATATCGGCCATTCAAGGATTTCTTATACAATACCAACCCTATATGCTACGGTTGAAAAATTATGTGAAAAAAATTAATGCCATCAGGAAATCGCAAGCGATTGCATCTATTAGAAATGCAAAGCATTTATTTGTGCGCTGGCCCGAAAATCCAGCGGGCGTGGGTAGGCAGGTGGGTTGATAGCTTTGGATTTTCTTGATCTTTGGTTACTTTATATCAAGATAAAGTAACATAAAAAAATAGTAGACATAATAACATCAAACAGGGAAATAGATTTTTCTGATACACTACCTTATTTGTAGTTTATTAGCTATAATATCAAAAATCACATAATTTAAATTTTGCAATCTCCAACAATTCAATGTGAGCCGTCACTATTTATCTTAGTAATTACACTGTAATTAGTTCAATATACTCTAACAAGCCTGAGGATACAATCAAGTATTGGAGGTCATTTTTCAATGCGTATGTTTCGTAACGAATAAATAGGATATTATTATTAATCCCCAACTCTTCATTAAAATATTTTGCTTTGCAAAGGTCTCTTCTATAAAATCAATATAATAAGTGCAATCAAATTAAGTTTTTACACTACTATTTTATAAGAGTTACCTTGTTTTCACAAACATTAGCTTGTGAAACAGAAAGTCATCACTATTCAGACTGATGGTGAAATAATCCGGGTCTCCTTCTTCATTTATATAGAAGGTCAGTTTGCCGGGTTCTAGAAACTGATCATTAAATCTAAATTTAAAGGTTTCGTATTTGAAATGATCAAGGTCGCCAGATAACAGCTCTTTTGCCGGAAGAAGTGAGAGATGTAGTTTGCCATCTTTCAAAGATACCTCAGCTTCGCCGTACATTTTATCTTCATAAATGCCCGTATAATTCTGAATAGCCAGGGTTGGGCCAGTTGATTCTGAATTAATTATTACAGGAGTTGATTGACTTTGAACCTCATCACGTGTATCCTTGGTTTGTTTTCGTTTGAGGTAAATAGCAGCCCAGTCTTTCGGATTCTGAATATCATCAAGGTTGAAATCTATCAATTTGTGATACAGAGCCTCAACCAGTCCTGAAAGCTGGTTTGAAAGAATTACAAAGCCAATATTTTCCCCGGGAATTAATACCACTTTGGAATGAAAACCAGGGAGACCCCCGCCATGCTGGATAATCTTTAATCCATCATAATCATTCATAAACCAACCAAGTCCGTATTCATAAAAATGGGTGCCACCTTTTCTTTCCTCACTTTTCCAGTTTAAGCTTGTATGAGGGGAAGTCGTAGTGTTATAAATATCTTCCGAAAAAATAGTATCTCCATTATAAACTCCCTTATTTAACCAAAGCTCAATCCATTTTAGCATGTCATCAACTGATGAGTTTATTGAGCCGGCCGGGCCAATATTATCATAGTTAATGAAATCGAGAGGCTTTCCTTCAAGATGAGGGTAAGCAATATCCATTTCTTTGTTAAATCCTGAATTTGTCGTTGTCGTTGAATTCATTCCGAGAGGCTTAAAAATGTTTTTTGTTACAAAGTCGTCCCAGCTAATACCTGTCGTGCTTTCTATTAACTCTCCTGCAGCAATGAACATTAAGTTTGAGTATCCGAATTTTTGCCTAAAACCATATGTGTTTTTCCTTTGCCTGAATCTCTTCAGAACTTCTGATCTTGAATAATTGGTTCCATACCACAGCAGGTCGCCGTCAAAAGTTTCGTATCCTGATCGGTGACAAAGCAGATCATCCACCCGAAAGTCACGGGTTATATATGGATCTTGAAGCTGAAATTCAGGATAGTGTAAAATAACCTCATCATTCCAGTTAAGCTTGCTTTTATCTACTAGAATTCCGATTGATGCCGCAGTGAAAGCTTTTGTGCACGATGCTATGCCGAAAATTGTTTTTGTATCAACCGATTTTTTTGTCTCGGAATTTCTATAACCATAACCTTTAGCAAAAATGACTTCCCCATCTTTTACAATCCCAACAGCGATTCCCGGAACTTCAAAATCATCAACGGCTTTCTGGATATATTTATCAAGCTCTTTAAAATCCTGTTTGGTCTGACCAATACTTCTATGGCTTAAAGAAACTCCAACAATAAGGCATATTGATATTATCAGCCTGATATTTAGTTTATTCATAGTTTTTTTGTTCTACTTATTGAGGGCGAATATACTTTAAATATTTTGTTTCGGCAAAATGTTTTTTAGTATCTTTATTGCCTGAATAAATCACTTAAGCAATGACCGAAGAATTTTTACATTATATCTGGAAGTTTAAACTTTTTGATATCGACTCCAGACTTATCTCCGGAGAGGGTGTTCAGGTAATCGAATCCGGCACTCACAATTTTGATTCAGGTCCTGATTTTCTTAATGCCAGAATAAAAATTGGTGATACTGTCTGGGCCGGTAATGTGGAGATACATATTCGATCTTCCAATTGGTCTGAACATGGTCATCAGAATGATCAGGCCTATGATAATGTGATACTTCATGTTGTTTATGTGGAAGATAAGCCTGTTAAAAGGAAAAATGGTGAGCTAATCCCAACTCTCGAATTAAATGGAAAATTTGAGGATGCTCTTTACAATCGCTACCAGTATTTTCTCAGTAGCCGCCAATGGATTCCCTGCGAGAAATTTATTCACAGGGCAGGCCGTTTCATTATTAATAATCAACTTGACAGATTACTTGTTGAGAGGCTCGAGGATAAGTCAACAGCTATTCGGGAACGGCTGCAAATTAATGGTAATAACTGGGAGCAAACGTTTTATGAATTTCTTGCCAGAAATTTTGGATTTAAAGTGAATGCTGTACCTTTTGAGATGACTGCAAAATCATTACCACTGACCTATCTTGGTAAGCATAAAAACAATCTCCTGCAGATCGAAGCAATGCTCTTCGGACAGGGTGGTTTTTTTGAAGAGGATGATGGAGATGAGTATTATGTGAAACTTAGAAAAGAGTATCTGTTTCTAAAGAAAAAGTTCGGTCTGATCCCCATTGACAGACACTTATGGCGTTTTATGAGAATGCGGCCGTCAAACTTCCCTACAATCCGGCTTTCGCAATTTGCAAATCTGATACATCAGTCATCTCATCTGTTTTCAAAATTATTAGAGACTGAGAAGTTCCCCGACCTGATTCCATTATTTGATATTTCAACTACTGAGTACTGGCAAACACATTATACTTTTGGAAAGGAATCGGTAAAGCGATCCAAAAAACTTGGAAAAAGCGCTGTTCATCTTATTATGATTAATACGGTAGTCCCATTTCTATTTATTTATGGAAGATTGAAGAGTGAGCAAAAATATATCGACAGGGCACTGATTTTTCTTGATCAGTTACCCGGCGAATCAAATGCCATCATCAGAAAGTGGGAAGACCTTGGAATGAGTACCCGAACAGCTTATAATACACAGGCATTGCTACAACTGAAAAATGCATACTGTAACCGGAAAAAATGTTTGCAATGCAGCATTGGCAATGAGTTGCTTAAGGAGACTTTTGGTAAATAAAAACTTAAATTTCAGAACACCAATTCAAAATAATAAATTTTTTAAAGAAACATTAGGTTTTTTATAAATAAACATATACTTTTGCACCCCAATTTGAAAACCGCTGTATGGCTGGTTGAAAAATAATAAAAAGACTGTAGAAATGGCGAAAAAAAGCAAAGACGCAAGAGTTCAGGTGATTCTGGAATGTAC
>JAOZOC010000325.1 GCA_029933495.1 Bacteroidales bacterium | reverse complement strand
CTGACAAAACTACAATGCTCATTAAAACAACACCTTTAATTAAATTCCTCATAGTTAAACTTTAATATTAAAAAAAACAAAGGAACCAATTCTTTGCTTGATTCCTTAAAGGGGGCAAAAATATATAAATTATTTAACTTTAGATTTAATTACGAATTCCAGATGTTTGTAGAATTTGTAATAAGCTATTTACTGATATCTTTACTCTTAAGTTTCCGGCCCTGTTCCTCCCACCAATTTGTGGCATAGTTTTTTATTGTATTTACCAAAATATTATAGCTAACTTTGACATTTGATTTTAAAATTATATTTAAGCATTTAAGCCCCGCCAAGGCGGGATTTCGCTTCGCTCAACATTCATAAATTATAACATTGAAAAGATATGAAAACAAAACTTCTTTTTATCCTGGGTTTTATTGCTGTAATATTGATTATAAGCAGCTTTACAAATTGTTATCAGTCTCATAATTCGGAAAATATTATGATGCCTGTACCTCAATACGACAAATATGAATCAGACTGGAAGAGAGTCAGTTCATACGAAAAACAAGGCCTGCCAAAATCTGCTCTAAAGATTATTGAAGAAATATACAACAAGGCTAAAAAAGAAAACAACACACCACAATTCATTAAAGCCACTATTTATAAAATAAAACTGAAATCTGAATTTGGGGAGGACTTTATGGAAGGTGCCATTAGCGATATTCAAACAGAGATAAAAAAATCAGGAACACCCGAAAAGCAGATACTCCATTCTATCGAAGCTGAGCTCTACTGGCGATATTACCAGTCGAACAGGCACAAATTCCTTGATAGAACTACAACAGGCAACTTCGACAATAGAGATATTAAAACCTGGGATTTAAAGCACCTCATAAATGCCGTTATCACAAATTATCTTGCTTCCATCCAAAATCCGGATGAGCTGAAACAGACAAACCTAAAGGCTTATGAAGTTATCATCGACTCAGCAGATAAATCGAAAGAATACCGGCCAACTTTATATGACTTTCTGGCACACAGAGCAGTAGATTTCTTCAGTAGTAATGAATCAACAATAGTTCAACCGGCTTACCGTTTCGAAATAGATAATGAGGAGTATTTTGCAGATGTCGAAATATTTGTTAATCTGAAACCAGAAACAAAGGATTCCCTGTCGTTAAAATATTATGCCATAACCATTTTACAGGATTTATCAGCTTTTCATCTAAAAGATAAAAATCCGACAGCCATTGTGGATGTGGATTTAAAAAGATTGCAGTTTGTCCGTCAAAATTCCATACTACAAAACAAAGACAGTCTCTATCTTTCGGCTTTGGAAAATATAGAAAAAAAGTATCCGGAATATCCCGTCTCTGCTGATGTAAGCTATCTTCTCGCTACTCTGCATAATGATTGGGGGAACAGATACAACCCTTTGGAATCTGACAAATATAAATGGGAAGTCAAGACTGCATTTGAAATATGTGAGAGAACAATAAACAGGTTTCCCAAAACAACAGGTGCAAATAATTGCCAGTCGCTAAAAGAGAGAATCAAACAAAAAAAGCTGGAAGTGACAACAGACAAAGTTAACATTCCGGATAAGCTATTCCTTGCTTTGGCTGAATACAAAAACCTTAATAAAATTCACTTCCGTATTGTAAAAGCCGATTACAAGGAATATGAGGCAATGGGGCAAAAATCGTATTCGTCACGAGAGATAGTGAAGAAATATTTAAAGAGTACTCCTGAAAAATCGTGGAGTTATGATGTGCCTAATGATGGTGATTTTCAGAGTCATTCCGTTGAAGTGAAGATTCCCGAAATGGCGGCCGGTTTTTATATACTTCTTGCCGCTGCAAGCGAAGAGTTCGATTATAATAAAACTCCTGTAAATTATGGAACGTTCTGGATGTCGAACATTAGCTATGTTGCTCAAAAATCTACAAGTGGGAACTATAATTTTTTTGTCCTGAACAGGGAAACGGGCAAACCAATTAAATCGGCTAAGGCAAAGCGGATTTACAAAAAATACGACTATGACTCACGGCAATATGTTTATAGCGAAGGAGAGATTTTCACATCAGATGATAAAGGTTATTTTGAAATGCCGGAAATTGAATCCGGTTCAAGGACAAATTCATTTTCCATTGAGTTTACAGCAAAGAATGACAGGTGGATTACAGATCAAAGTTTTTACCAGTCGCACTATGCTGACCGTCCTGAAAAGACTATTACTAAGACCTGGTTTTTTACTGACCGCTCAATTTATCGTCCGGGACAAACAATCTACTTTAAGGGTATTGTGCTTGAAAAAACAGGAGATAAATACGAGATCAAACCAAATTTCCGAACAAAGGTAATTTTCAGAGATGTTAATTATCAACAAATTTCCGAACAGGAACTTACAACCAATGAATTCGGTTCTTTTCAGGGAACTGTTACTGCTCCTGCCGGAGTCCTCAACGGTTATATGACAATCAAAAATGAATCGGGCACGACAAATATTTCGGTTGAGGAGTATAAGCGGCCAAAATTTGAAGTTGAATTTAATCCAGTGGAAGGAAGCTATAAACTAAACGAAAAGGTAACAGTTAGTGGTATTGCCAAAGCTTTTGCAGGAAATAATATTACCAATGCCCAAGTGAAATACAGGGTTGTACGCAAGGTTAGTTTTCCGTTTTGGCGATATGACTATTTCGGTTGGATGCCGATGCCGCAAGGAAATCAGATGGAGATAACAAACGGGATAACAACAACGGATGAGAATGGCAGATTTGAAATAACGTTTAAAGCCATTCCCGATAATTCGGTGTTACATGGCGAAAAGCCCGTTTTTAATTTTGAGATAACAGCCGATGTTACCGATGTAAATGGCGAAACCCAATCATCAGCTGCCAATGTAAGTGTTGGATATACAGCATTGCTTATTGATATAAATATTCCCAAAACAATTGAAAAAAGCAGCTTTACAGAATTTATTTTACAAACCACAAATCTGAACGGACAATCGGAACCTGCAGCCGGAAAAATAACAATCTTAAAACTGAAAGAGCCTTCACGACTTTTGGTCGGCAGAAACTGGCGAGAGCCTGACGTCTTCATTATTCCGGAAGCTGATTTTGTAAAGGATTTTCCTCACCACCTTTATAAAAATGAAAATAGATTGGATAAATTGAAAGTCGAGCGTGAAATGAGCACCATTGAATTTAACACTAAAACAGACTCCATTTATAAAACAGGCATTGCAGAGCCTGTACCCGGGCGTTATTTGGTCGATGTTGTCACAAAAGATGCTTTTGGACAAAAGGTTGAAATAAAAAAATATTTCATGATTTACGATATGAGCAACAAACAACCGCCTGTGAATAAAATTGACTGGTTTCATCCTGTAAATACCAAATGCGAGCCGGGCGAGAATGCATCTTTCATAATCGGAACGAATGATAAAAATGTTGAGGTACTTTATGAGGTTGTAAGAAAAGATAAAATTTTACATAAAGAATGGCTTAAACTGTCAGGAGAACAAAAGTTGATTAGCTTTCCCGTTATTGAAGAATACAGGGGCGGATTTACAATTAACGTTGTGTTTGTGAAGCATAACAGGAGTTTCAATCACAGTATAAATATCGAAGTTCCATTTTCCAATAAGGAGCTTGTTTTTGAATATGAAACATTCCGAAATAAACTGATTCCTGGTCAAAAGGAGGAATGGAGAATTAAAATAAAAGGAAAGCAGGGTGATTCAGTTACAGCAGAATTGCTTGCTTCAATGTATGATGCTTCGCTTGATATGTTCAAGCAGCACAATTGGAATTTCAGCCTGTATGGTAACAGCTACGGAACAGTTAGCTGGCAGACAAATGGAGCTTTTGGCATTAATAGTCTCAGAACAATAGCTCCTTCATACAAAATTTCACCCCCTGTAATTCAGCAATATGACAAACTAAACTGGTTCGGATTTAACTATTATGGCCATATGCCATTTGGAAGAGGGATGTATGATAAAGCAATGGCTTTGCCAGGCCAACAAATGGATTTGGATAGTGAAATGGAATCTCAAACTCAGATGGATGGAATTGCTGAGAGTATGATAGCCACGACAGGCGGATTAGAGGCTCCAAAACCTGTAACTAAAAGCTCTGAATTTCAGTTAAGGCGCGATTTCCGTGAAACGGCATTCTTCTATCCAACATTAAAAACAAATGAAGAGGGTGAAGCAATAATCAGCTTTGAAGTGCCAGAATCGCTTACAAGATGGAAATTTATGGGCCTTGCCAATACCAAAGACCTGAAATATGGGCAGTTTGAAAAAGAGATAATTACGCAAAAAGAGTTGATGATAATCCCAAATGTGCCGAGATTTTTCAGGCAGGGTGATAAGATGGCCTTTACTGCAAAAGTTGTCAACCTTTCACAAAATGAGTTGACAGGAAAAGCAGAAATACAATTCTTCGATGCTCGAACAATGAAAGATGTAACATCATTGTTTGACATAAAAGCTGTTAATGAAACTTTCACGGTTAAGAAAGGAAAAAGTGAATCCGTAAGTTGGGATATAAACATTCCCG
>JAOZOC010000017.1:13153-16448 GCA_029933495.1 Bacteroidales bacterium | reverse complement strand
TTTGATCCAGAAAAAGCAATGGATCCGTTTGACAAAGATTTTAACTGGAAAGCTGTGGAAGAAAGTCCCGAAATGGATAATGTGAATGATATGATAAAAGACAGCAAAGAACAGGATAAAGACAGACTTGAGAACAGGGAGAAAAAATAATAATGGTATGTAGAGATACACGGCCGTACATCTCTACATACCAAACAGACTATACATCTCTGCATACGTAAATTAATCTTTTTTAACATTTTGACATACAAATATTTGTATTTTTGCAAAAACATAATTTTTGAAACGGATTTTATTCATATTCTCTCATTTTGTCTTTTTCAGTTTCACCTCTGTGGCACAGGATGACAAAATACCTTTTTCGGGTGAAGTCTCTGATAAAAACGGAACAAAATTACCAAATGTACATATTGTTGATCTTAACAGCCATCTTGCCACTTTGACTAATCTAGATGGTATGTTTCTCTTAAATGTGAATGAGTCAGATACAGTCCGCTTCTCATTTATGGGTTTTAAAACAGAACTTTTTGTTGTACCCGGTTCAGCTGACAGCTCATCGCTGTTTCAAACAATCATTATGACAAGGGACACTATAATGTTAGATCAGGCAACTATATACCCCTACCCTGCTACATTTCAGCAATTCAAACAGGAGTTTATAACCCTTAACCTACCGGACACAGCACATAAAGTTGACCTTCACCTCGAAAATATTCTAACCTTCATAAATTTTGATTTAAAAGATTACGAACGTGGCGAAATGAAACTCATTGGTGGTTCGGTTATATCTATGCTTTACGATAAGTTCAGCCATGAAGGTAAGATGAGAAGGAAGTATCAGGCAGTTGTCGAACGCGAAAGACTTCAAAATATAGCTGCCGAAATATATTCCGATTCATTAATTTCCCGAGCTACCGGGCTAACTAAAAAAGAGGAGATTGATATGTTCAGGGAATACTGTAATCTGGATACGGAATTTGTTTTGAAAGCCACAGAATACGAGCTCTATGCCGCCGTAATAGATTGTTATGATAACTATAAATGTGAGGACAGGAAGTAGGCAACTATTTGCACTACTGTGTGATAAAATATAACCAAAGTTTGAAATTTTTTTATTAATTTTATTGCTTTCAAAAAAATCTATTTTATCATTATGGAAATTATAGAAAATTACTACCATGAACACAAGCAGGTTTTTGATGAATGTATTGCCAGAGCCCCTGAAGGCTATAAGGTAGAAGACATTCACAACATGCGTACAAGCATCAAACGGTTGAGGGCTCTTTTACAGCTTGTTGAATTTCTTTCGGATAACAACTTTAGTACAAAAAAATATCTCAAAAGAGGCAGAAAGTTGTTCAAGGCGGTTGGTGTATTGCGGGAATTGCAAGTTGAAGAGATGTTGGTTTACAAGTACGAAGAAATGCTTGGTCTGGAATTTACTGAATACAGTGAATACCTTTTCGAAAAGGAGCACAGAGAGATTGAAAAACTTAAAAAGGGTTTTGGCAGCATAAATGGTGACAAAATTTTTAACGACAAGAAGTTTGACGAAGCACTAAAATCTATTGACAAAGAAACTGTTCAGGAGAAAACGCAGGCTTTCGTAAAACGAAAATCAAATACGTTGCTAAAGATGAACCGTAAAGGAAAAATAACAAAAAGAGTTCATGAAAACAGGACTATACTCAAGCAAATTTATTATTTATATAATATCCTGACTACTTTGTCAGACTGGCACATTCTTCTTGGGATGACCCGTGATGAAATTCGGCAGAAGGAACAACAAATTGGTGATTGGCACGACAGAGTTAACTCACTTTATTTTTTAGATTTGTTTTTTATGAAGCACAATTACAAACCACCTGAAAAGTATTTTAAGCTAAAACGTTTTATTTTTAAGGATAGGGATGAGATGAAAAAGGAGATAGTGAAGCATCTATTTGTTGGTCAAACAGAACTATGGGACGAATAGGAATAAAAAGAACATACAAGCAATTTTCACACTTGCAGCGTGGCAGTCACCATTGCGTCCACGCTCGGCTTATAATCTAAAAAGCAAAGGCTTCCTCACTCGGTCAATTCATCATTAAGAAACAGCAAAATACCCTTCAAGCTCCTTCAACGTTCCCTCTTTTGTTTTAATGTCGTGGATTATCTTTCCCTTCTCCAAAACAGCTATACGGTCGCAAACTTCAGTAACGTGCTTCAAATCATGGCTTGAAATAAGCATTGTTACCTCATTTTCGCTTTTTAACTTATTCAGAAGATTCTTAAGCCGGATTTGTGTCGATGGGTCAAGGCCGTTAAAAGGCTCATCCAGAATCAAAACCTCCGGCTTTGCCATCAGTGCAGCAGCTATTCCCACCTTTTGTCGATTACCTTGCGAAAAATCACGTATATACTTTTTCTTTCCAAGAACCTCATCATTGAAAAAGTCCTTAAAATCTTTATAAAACTGCTCAAGGTCTCCTTTTGTCAGGCCATAAATATTATTCAGAAATTCAAAATATTCTTCCGGAGTCAGGAAATCAATGAGAAATCGCTGGTCGAGATATGAACCTGTGTAATATTTCCACTCATTATCTGACCTTACATCTTTTCCGTTGGACAAAACCATCCCTGAATTTGCCCGGATCAGATCAAGGGCAAGTCTGAAAAATGTGGTTTTCCCGGCACCATTGTTACCCACAAGCCCAAAACTTTCACCTTTATGTATTTTCAATTCGGAAACATCCAAAACTGTTTCGCCACTGTATGCTTTTGTTAAATTATTAATTTCTATCATATTGTTTTTATTTCAAAGGTTAAATGATTGAATGCTTAAATTTTTGAATGAATAAATACTATTTTCTATTTTTATATGTTGAGTCTTTTGCTTGTGACATAATCTTTGTAATTCCTCTGGCCTCTGTTGTCAACCTTTCCAGTTCTTTGACATCTTTTGACAAATTTGTATCATTAATCAATTCAAGCCAATATTCCGTTTCATCCGCTTCTTCCACTACAATACAAATCTTACTATAAAATTCAGCCTTTGATCTTGCTCTGCAAGCAGCCCTAAAATTTGCGCTTGTATAGCTTGAGCATTTTACAAGTTAGTAAGTTACGACTGAAGAAGCTCCACACTTTTTCAATTAATTACAAAAGATAATCACATCTGATGCCAGCTTTTTTGTTCTGATCTTCAGATTATTTATAAATACCTCTTTTTCAGTCATTATATATTTATTATTATTTATTCAAGCATTCTCACATTCAAGCATTCTCACATTCAAGCATTCTCACATTCAAG
>JAOZOC010000017.1:11105-13053 GCA_029933495.1 Bacteroidales bacterium | reverse complement strand
ATTCAAGCATTCTCACATTCAAGCATTCTCACATTCAAGCATTCTCACATTCAAGTATTCCCACATTCACAGATTCCCACTATTCCCTAAAACCCGTTGCCATAATATGTTTTCGTTTCAAAAACTGCTTTAGTACGATATTTAACAACGTTTTATGGAAAAGCAATCCAGCAACCCCGAGAGCGCCTATTATCAGTAACCCGGCTTTGGAATAACCAAGCAAATTGAACGGGACATAAATAAATATTGGTAAAAGGAATGCCGGTAGCATCGAGAGCCAGTGTGTGGCCCCAAGTCCCTGATAATTAAAGGCAGCACCCCTGCTAAGATCCATCCTCTTTGTTGAGAAAGTGGCAAAATAAAAAAGAACAAATGACAAAAATCCAAGATTATATAGCCATGTCATTGTGTTTATCAGGAGAATATCTGTACTAAAAAAGACATAAGGAATTGTAATTATATAACATACTGTTGAAATAAATGCAGCAAGCAGATATTTTGATTTCAGGTATGCTTCGAAATCCCTGTAATTTGCAAGGATATTATCAAAGTAGTTACTCTCATAGCTAAAACAATAATTTAGATAATTCATCATCATTCCACCTGTCATAAAAATCCCTATAAAAATAAAGAAAGTGTATCCGCTCTGATATGCCGGATTAGGATAGAAGAACAATCCATACCCAAGAAATAACGGAGCCATATAAACTATAGAACGAGTACGTTTGTGTCTCCACAGCAGGCGTAAATCCAAAGATATAAACTGACCTGTCAGCCCCAGCGTTTTAAGATATTTTATATTTGAAAGAGAATCAACCTTCTCCTTCTTTTTAGAAGTGATTTCATCAGGATAAAGTTTAGACCTGAGGAAAAAATAGTTCAACGCATATGTAAAAACCAAAATTGCAAACGAAAAAACAATTAATATAAAATTTCCGAGTAGCTGCCCAAAAATATAGGAAGATAAGGCTGTAACCGAAATTATTCCAAAATAATCAAGCAGGACAAAAGCAACTAATATCAGACCGAATATTCCAACAATTGATGGTTTATTAGCAAGCTGACGCTTAATGTATGTTGCCAGAAAATTATTGCTAAAAATCAATACTATCATTGTCAGTACCCAAACCCACGCAGCAGTGTTAGAGTACTCTGGAGCAATAACCTTGAAGGCAAAAGGAAAAAATACCAGCCACATCAAATAATTACCAATAACAAAAACTGATTTAAAGGATACGTAGTTGACTATAGCCGATTTTTTGATTGGAAGGTGCAGATAAGTTTCAACGTTAAGCGTAGGTAGCGACTGCATAAAAAAGCGTACCAAAAACTCAAAACCGAAGTAATAGAGAATAATACCATTAAAAACCACTACCGGGTCTTTGTCCGGGAAAAGTTCAATAAGGATTTTATCAATAAACAGCCCGAGAGCAAGCAGATAAAGCAACATGATAAAAACCAAAAACCCAAGCAGAATATTGAGGGCAATATTTTTCTGCCAAAACGGCGATCGTGTCATCTCCTTCCATTGGTGACTAAGAAAAATTCTGTATATCATAAGCATTGATTAAAAAGAAAACACAATTAACAAAAAATATGCTAATTAAAGCAATAGCTTTGAATTCAGAAGATTGGAATATCTTCATATTATCGCAAAGATAAAAGAAAAAACGATAGCGGACAGTTTTTGTTCGATGGTGAACATCCACTGTGGCCTGCGTTTGTAAAACAGGATACGGATTACTGTGATTATCATGATTGGTGATGATTTTATCATAAGACATCATAAAAATCATAATAATCTGCGTTCAATAACTAAAAGAATAGGACACGGATTGTTATGACTATCAAGATTGGCGCTGATTTTATCATAAGACATCATAAAAATCATAATAATCTGCGTTCAATAATCAAAAAACAGGACACTGATTGCTATGATTATCATGAT
>JAOZOC010000017.1:0-11005 GCA_029933495.1 Bacteroidales bacterium | reverse complement strand
TGATTATCATGATTGGCGATGATTTTATCATTAGGCATTATAAAAATAGTGATGATCTGCGTTCAATAATTAAAAACTCAGGACACAGAAAGTTATGATTGGTTGTAACCTTAAATCCATCCCCGAAGTTTATAATAAACAATCGCTGTATATTCCCTCAAAACCAAAATTTCATAATTAAGATAACTCCACATATTATATCTGAAAGAGAGGTTTACATCCTTCATCTCCTCTTTATCATCAAGTTTATCTTCATCAACAGGCTTCTCAAAGGCAGGCATCCCACCGACCTTGGCAAATCCAACTTTTTGAAATGTCTTAACTGTCCTGTACATATGCTCTGGGGTTGTTACAATAAGAACCGACATTTTATCTTTATCAATATCCGGCCTCTGCCCGATATTAACTGCCTGCGACCGCGTATTAAATCCTAAAGGCTCATACTCAATTCTTGCAGAGTCAACACCCTTTAAAATCAGTTCTTTTGCCATCAGGTCGAGTTGAAAAAGGCTATCGGCACCTTCATTATATGGCAGGGCGATGATTATTTCCGCCTTTGGAAATTGTATTGCAGCTTCAGCTCCGTAATATGTCCTTATCAGGCCGTCAGGACTTGGCATACCTGCACCACCGGGAATAACTATGATATCAGGATTACTCTCTAACTTTACATCAACCATCGCCAGATTATGATAGGCATAATAGGGAATGTCAGTAAAACTAAGAAGCAACATTATAAATGCAAAAACACCGAAAATATAAAATAGCCATCTGAAAATTTTCAGAATGGGACTTTTAATTTTAAGAAAAATTGCTCTTACATTCATCTTTCTAAAATAATATTAATAACGTATGGCTTCCTGGTACGTTGAGATGCACGGCCGTGCATCTCTTCATTCCAGCATCTCTTCATTCCAGCATCTCTTCATTCCAGCAGCCCAGCATTCCCGACATCAACTCTACCTTTTTAGCTTCTCATTCTCCAAATGTCTTGTGGCGTCTCTTTTTGTTTTCTTATCCAGATTCCTTTTCAGGGCTTCAGTAAGGTCAACTCCAGTCTGATTGGCAAGGCATATCAGGACAAACAAAACATCAGCAAATTCGTCCGCCAGGTCAATATCCTTTTCATTTTTTTTGAAAGACTGATCACCATATTCCCGTGCCATTATTCTTGCTACCTCACCAACCTCTTCGGTCAGTATTGCCATATTTGTTAATTCGCTGAAATACCTTACTCCGGTAGTGGTTATCCACTGGTCAACCATTTGTTGGGATTCTTTTATTGTCATATTTTATATTTTTATAAGCCTGGAGCTGTTTTTTCTTTAAACAATTGTACAAATATGGGTATTTTTGCTGAATATTATAAAAATTGATGAAAAAAAACCAATCATATATTGCTAAAACTTTTGCCGGTCTGGAAGAAATACTTGCAGAAGAGATAAAAGAGCTTGGGGGTCTAAACATCAAAATCCTGAACAGGGCAGTGATGTTTGAAGGGAATAGGGAGCTTTTGTATAAAACCAACTACCTGTGCCGGACTGCTATTCGTGTACTTGTTCCAATTGCAATATTCAGGGCTCAGAATGAAAAAGAACTATATGATGAGGTCTTGAAGATAAAGTGGGAAGACTATATTCATCTTAACGGAACCTTTTCGATAGATGGCATTACCAGCTACTCAAACATAACACACTCAAAATATCTTGCGCTGAAAACAAAAGATGCAATAGCTGACAGATTCAGAGAGAAGTATGGCAGAAGGCCGAATGTTGACACAAAAGATCCTGATGTAAAAATAAATGTCAGAGTTTTTAGAGATGAGTGCACTGTCTCTCTCGACAGCTCGGTTGAATCGTTACACAAGCGCGGATACAGGATTGGTACCGGCCCGGCTCCACTGAATGAGGTACTTGCTGCCGGAATGATACTACTTAGTGGCTGGGACAGAAACAGTAACTTTGTGGATCCAATGTGCGGATCAGGAACATTACCCATTGAAGCTGCTATGTTTGCTCTCAATATTCCTCCTGCACAATTCAGAGAGCTGTTTGGATTTACAAGATGGAAAGATTTTGATAAAGAGTTGTGGCAAAAAATCAAGGACGATGCAGAAGCTGCACGAAAAGAGTTCAAGTATGAAATTATCGGCTCCGACCGCTCCGGAAGGATATTGCAGGTTGCCAAAGAAAATGTAGTTTCTGCAGGTCTTGAAGATGAAATTTCATTGAGAGCCAGATATATTGACGACGTTGAACCTCCTCAGGGCGGTGGTGTTATGATTACAAATCCACCTTATGGCGAAAGAATAAAGGTGGAAGATATTAAGAAATTGTACTCCGAAATTGGTGATGCAATGAAAACAAAATTTGAAGGTTACTCCGCCTGGATAATAAGCTCAGATAAGGAGGCCCTGAAATTTATCGGACTAAGGCCATCAAGAAAAATTACGCTGTTTAACGGACCTCTCGAAAGCGGGTTCTATAAATTTGATATCTATAAAGGGACCAAAAAGGTTCATAAAAGGAAAAGAATTGAAAGGAAGGAATAAAAAATAATGAAAAAAATAGGAATACTGACATCAGGAGGTGATGCTCCGGGAATGAACGCTGCTATCAGAGCCGTTGTAAGGACAGGGCTTTATAATAATTTAGAGGTCTTTGGAATAATGGATGGTTATAACGGACTTATTAATGATGAGTTTGTAAAAATGGAGAGCAGCTCCGTATCGAATATAATCCAGCGTGGAGGCACTATTCTTAGGACAGCCCGTAGTAAGGAGTTTATTGAAAAAGAGGGAAGAGAGAAAGCTTATGAAAATCTGAAGAAGCATGAAATAGATGCAATGGTGGTAATTGGTGGGAACGGAACCTTTACAGGAGCAAATATTTTTATTGATGAATTCGATTTCCCGATAATGGGTGCTCCCGGAACAATCGACAATGACTTATATGGTACTGATATGACTATTGGTTATGATACTGCTGTAAATACTGTTGTTCAGGCTGTTGATAAAATTCGCGACACAGCCACTTCTCATAATCGTCTCTTTTTTGTGGAGGTGATGGGTCGTGATGCCGGATTCATTGCTCTACGAAGCGGTATTGCCGGTGGTGCAGAGGATATTCTTGTTCCTGAGACAATTACTTATATTGATGAGTTGATTGAAATTCTGGAAAAAGGATTCAGAAAAAACAAAATGTCAGGAATAATTATCGTAGCTGAAGGTGACGATGCCGGTGGTGCTTTTGAGGTAGCAAGAAAGGTAAAAGAGAGATATAATCACTACGACACACGCGTTACAGTTCTTGGACACATTCAACGCGGTGGCAGCCCCACTGCCATTGACAGGATTGTTGCCAGCACAATGGGACATTATACTGTGAACGCTCTGCTCGAAGGTCGGCGGGGTGAAATGGTGGGGATTATTAATAACAAAGTAGCATATACACCATTCAACAAAGCTATTAAATATAATAAGGGCATTAGACGTGATCTGCTGAAAATGGCAAGGATTCTGGCTTCTTAAGGGAGAATGTGGGAATTAGTGAATGTGGGAATGCGTAAATGAAAGAATGCGTGAATGCTTGAATGTGTGAATAGGAGCGTACAATAGAATGTTTTATTAATCTTTATTGTGTAATTATAATCTTAAGATTATGACTGAAAAGGAAATATTTATTAAGAATCTTAAAATTAGAACAAAAAGATTTGCAGGGGATGTTATTCTTTTCTGTGATTCATTAAAAAAATGCCAGGCTTCCTCTGTTGTAACATATCAACTTGTAAAATCCTCAAGTTCAACAGGGGCTAACTATCGTGCAGCTTGCAGGGCAAGATCTAAAGCCGAGTTTTTTAGTAAAATTTGTATTGTGGTCGAAGAAGCTGATGAGTCGGAATATTGGTTAGAGTTAATAGATTCCACAAATTTATCAAATAACAAGGAGGAACTGATAAGGCTTACAAATGAAGCAAATGAAATAACAAAAATAATGTCAAAAGCCAAAAACTCAACTTATCCATCAAAATCATAAATATTTACACAATCATTCACACATTTAAGCATTCATACATTTAAGCATTTAAGCATTCACACATTCAAGCATTCACACATTTAAGCATTAAAAAATGGACAGAATAACATACTTCGTTGATGTACTTCTGCCTCTGCCGGTACCAGAGCTTTTCACATACCGTGTTCCGTATGAGCTAAACAACTCCATCCAAAAATGGAAAAGGGTGGTTGTTCAATTCGGCAAAAAAAAGATTTATACTGCTGTTGTTGTGAATATCCATCAGATACCACCAAAAAACTATCACACAAAATATATCCTCTCTATCCTCGACGAAAAACCTGTGATGAATGATATTCAGTACTCACTTTGGAAATGGATTTCTGATTATTATATGTGTGAGACTGGTGAGGTGATGAATGTAGCTTTTCCGTCGGCTTTGAAATTGGCCAGCGAGTCAAGAATAGTTATGAATCCATCATTCGACGGGGATACAGAAACACTAAATGAGAAGGAATATCTTATCACAGAAGCACTTGACATCCAAAAACAGCTTACATTAACGGAAGTCGAAAATATTGTGGAACAAAAAAAAGTTATACCAATCATTAAAGGGCTGATTGAAAAGAATGTCGTACTAGTTGAGGAAGAGCTAAAAGAGAAATATAAACCAAAGATAGAAAAGTATATACGACTGTCAGAAAAATATAATGACGAAAAAGAACTTCAGTTACTTTTTGACAAACTGGAAAAAAAAGCTTTCAAACAGCTTGAGGTATTAATGGCCTATATCTCTCTTTCCGGGTTCGGTAAAGCTGAAAAGAAAGATATTAAAAATTCAGCTCTTACTCATGCAGTCAATAGTTCAGCATCAGCAATATTAGCTTTGACAAAAAAAGGTGTTTTTGAATCTTATAAAAAGCAAACCAGCCGCCTGATTAATTACACAGCAACTCAGGAACCCGATGATATAATCTTCAGTGATTATCAGAAAATAGCCATAGATGAGATACATAATAGTTTTAAGGAAAATGATGTAGCACTGTTTCATGGTGTTACTTCAAGCGGGAAAACAGAGGTTTACATAAAACTGATTGATGAAGCCTTGAAAAAAGGCAAGCAGGTGTTGTATCTTCTTCCTGAGATTGCCCTGACCACACAGATCATCAACCGTCTGAAAAAATATTTCGGCTCAAAGGTTGGAGTTTACCATTCCAAATATAATGAACAGGAGCGTGTTGAGATATGGAACAGCGTTTTAAACAGTAATGAAAAATCCAGGTACCGAATAATTCTTGGGCCACGCTCAGCACTTTTTCTGCCATACAGCAATCTCGGGCTTATTATTGTTGATGAAGAGCACGACCAGTCATACAAACAGTTTTCGCCTACACCACGTTATAATGCAAGAGATTCTGCTGTTTACCTTGGTTTTTTGCATCAAACCAAAGTACTTCTTGGCTCAGCAACTCCTGCCCTGGAAAGCTACTTCAATGCTAAGCATGGAAAGTATGCACTGATCGAGCTCTCGACACGATATGGTGGAGTAAATATGCCGGAAATATTGATTGCCGACCTGAGAACCGAGACGAAAAGGCGCACTATGAAATCGCATTTTTCCTCACTCTTAATAGATAGCATTAACGATGCACTTGCCAAAAATGAGCAGATCATTCTCTTCCAGAACAGGCGGGGATTCTCTCTCAGACTTGAATGTGACACTTGCCATTGGGTACCAGAATGCAAAAATTGTGATGTAACTCTAATCTATCATAAACACAACAACCAGCTCCGTTGCCATTACTGCGGATACTCAAGGCGAGTACCCGAAAAATGTGATTCCTGCGGAAGTCCCAATATACAGATGAAAGGTTTCGGAACGGAAAAAGTTGAGGAAGAGCTTCAAATCATTTTCCCCGAAGTCACTATAAAACGAATGGACCTGGACACAACCCGGACAAAACACGCATACCAGAATATCATAAATGATTTTGAAGAGAGACGTATTGACATTCTCGTTGGAACTCAAATGGTTACAAAGGGGCTCGACTTTGACAATGTGAGTATTGTCGGAATTCTGAATGCCGACAATATGATCAATTTCCCAAATTTCAGAGCTTATGAGCGCAGCTACCAGCTTATGGCACAGGTAAGCGGCAGGGCAGGAAGAAAAATGAAACAAGGCAAGGTCATTATTCAGACATACAATCCTAAGCATTCGGTTTTAAAAAATGTTATTGAACACGACTATTACGGAATGTATTCATCACAGATTCTGGAAAGGCGCAACTTTAAATATCCGCCCTTTTTCCGACTTATTGAAATTCAACTGAAGCACAAAGACCCGCGAGTATTAAATGAAGCAGCAAGGGAGTTTGCAATTTTATTACGGCAAAAACTCGGCAAACGAATTCTAGGCCCGGAATATCCTCTGATTTCAAGAATAAAGAACCTCTATCTAAAAAATGTTCTGATAAAGCTTGAAAAAGACCTCACCCTGAACGAACACAAAAACGACATCAGAAAAGCAATATCCGAATTCCGTACACTTGGAAATTACAAATCCGTCAGGATCCAGGTTGATGTTGATCCTTTGTAGACAGGCTACCTGTTCATCTAACTGCTAGCCAGTGCTCATACCTTTGTGTAGTGTGTCTTGTCCTGAAATAGGATAAGTATTAACTAAATTCAGGACGAGACAGACAACCTGTAGCCAAAAATGATGCGCCCCATTACTCCTTTTCCCACCATTTCAACATTCCATTTTTCTTCCTCTCCACTATTCCATTTTTTTATACCTTTGCCTTATGCTAGTCAAGACTTTTGGAAGTACTATAATTGGTATTGACGCTTTAACCATTACTGTTGAGGTCTATGTTGGTCGGGGTTCCAAATTCAGCCTGGTCGGGTTGCCGGATAATGCAGTAAAAGAGAGCCAGGACCGAATATGGGCTGCCTTGCACAATACAGGATATAAATGGCCCGGACTGAAAATAACTATCAACATGGCTCCGGCTGATATTAAGAAAGAGGGCTCGGCTTATGATCTTACCATTGCTATTGGCATCCTTGCAGCATCTGAACAGATTAATAATGAAACACTTGCCGATTATATTATAATGGGTGAAATGTCGCTTGATGGAAGTCTGCTCCCGATTAAAGGAGCGTTGCCAATTGCCATTGAAGCACGAAAGCAGGGTTTTAAAGGCTTTATACTTCCTGAACAAAATGCTAAAGAGGCTGCAATTGTTGATAATCTCGAAGTTTATGGGATGAAGAATATTAAAGAGGTTATTGAACTGTTGGAGGGTTCCAAATCTTTTACTTCTGTACATGTTGATACCAGGGAGGCATTTTATTCAAGCCTGAGCCTATATGAGTTTGATTTTTCGGATGTGAAGGGACAGGAGAATATTAAAAGGGCACTTGAGATTGCTGCAGCTGGCGGACATAATGTTATAATGATTGGGCCTCCGGGTTCGGGAAAGACAATGCTTGCAAAACGACTTCCTTCTATTATGCCCCCATTGAACCTGTATGAAGCATTAGAAACAACAAAAATACACTCTGTTGCAGGTAAATTGGGGAAAGATGACTCGCTGGTTTCTGTACGTCCATTCCGTTCTCCTCACCATACTATTTCAGATGCCGGCCTTGTTGGCGGCGGAACATATCCCGGCCCCGGAGAAATTTCGCTTGCTCATAACGGAGTCCTGTTTCTTGATGAATTGCCTGAGTTTAGGCGATCTGTACTTGAGGTAATGCGCCAGCCAATGGAAGACAGAATTGTCACTATTGCAAGAGCAAAACAGACTGTTGAGTTTCCTGCCGGCTTTATGCTGGTGGCTGCTATGAATCCATGTCCGTGTGGATATTATAACCATCCTACCATTGAATGTACCTGCGCACCGGGAATGGTACAGCGATATTTGAACAAAATATCAGGACCTTTGCTCGACAGGATTGACATTCATATTGAGGTAATTCCTGTCCCTTTTAATGAACTGTCGAATATGGAGGAAGGAGAAAAGAGTGAAAAAATAAGAGAGAGAGTTATTGAAGGCAGAAAAATACAGGAAAAGCGCTATACCGATTCTCCAGGTATTCATGCCAATGCACAAATGACCAGCAAACAAATAAGAAAGATTTGCAGGATAGATGAGGCGAGCCAGACCCTATTGAAGAATGCAATGGAGAAACTTAGTCTGTCGGCCAGAGCCTATGACCGCATTTTAAAAGTTGCGCGAACAATTGCCGATTTAGACAACAGTGAAAATATTTTATCCGAACACCTTGCCGAAGCTATCAACTACCGTAGTCTGGACAGGGATAGCTGGGGGAGGTGATATCAGAAATTTAAAATAGTTTTCCTTATGGCTTGAAAACAAATATTGAATCACATTAATAAATAATACATACGATGAAAACACACATTACTCTTTTCCTGATTTTTTTCATCACATTTCTATCCTCGTGCGAGAGCAACAAAAAACAATCCGGTGATCCCGCACATGACCTTATCTTTAGCTCCCTGGCAAACCGCTGGGATGAGGCTATTCCTCAAGGGAATGGAATGTTAGGCACACTAATCTGGCAAAAAGGAGATAATCTGAGATTCTCTCTCGACCGAGCCGATTTATGGGATTTGAGACCTATGCATAATCTTAAAAACTTTGAATACAAATACAAATGGGTTTATACTAATTGGAAAAACAACACATATAGTGTTGTGCAGGAATTTTTTGACAACCCTTATAATAATACGGTAGCACCATCAAAGATACCTGCAGCTGCACTTGAATTTAATGTGAAAAAATGGGGTGATGTAAATTCTGTTCACCTGTCAGTAAATAATGCATTGTGTGAAGTTAAATGGTCGGACGGACAGAAATTACTTGCTTTTGTTGATGCCACAGAGCCAGTTGGCTGGTTTCGTTTTGAAAATGTAAAAGATGATATTACTCCGATACTTGTACCTCCTGCTTATGGTTCAGCCAGTGAAAATGAGGATATCGATTCACACTCAGGTCAGGATCTGCGTCGGTTAGGTTATTCTACAGGAAAAGTGACAAATAGTAAAAACCATATTACATACAAACAAGATGGCTGGGGCGGTTTTAAGTATATGGTTTATGTAACCTGGGAAAAAAGTGGCAGCACAATAGTTGGATGCTGGAGCATCAGCTCTGAATATCCGAAATGGGGAAAATCACCTTCTGCCATTGAGGTCGTAAAGAAGCATTTAACTACTGGATTTAAAAAAGCATTTGCCAGCCACCAAAAATGGTGGAATAACTACTGGGCTAAATCTTCAATCAATATTCCTGACAGCATACTTGAGAGGCAGTGGTATCTGGAGCAGTATAAATTCGGTTCTGCAGCACGTAGCAACACTCCTCCTATCTCTCTTCAGGCTGTATGGACTGCCGATAACGGAAAACTGCCACCATGGAAAGGAGATTTCCACCATGACCTCAACACCCAGCTGAGCTATTGGCCTTCATATAGCGGAAATCACCTTGACCTTGAAGAGGGTTTCATAAACTGGTTATGGAAACATAAAGAGACATTTAAACGATACACGAAAGCATACTTCGAAACATCAGGTCTGAACGTTCCCGGAGTAACCACACTGGAAGGAGAACCAATGGGTGGTTGGATACAATACTCTTTCGGACCTACTGTTTCTGCCTGGTTAGGTCATCATTTTTATCTACACTGGCGTTATACCATGGATCGCGGGTTCCTTCGGGAAAAAGCATACCCGTGGATCAAAGATGTAGCCATCTTTCTGGAAGATTTATCGGTAAAACGTTCTGACGGCAAACGAAAACTTCCAATGAGTTCCAGTCCTGAAATTAATAATAATTCAAGTAAAGCATGGTTTGGTGAAACAACAAATTTCGATCTGGCACTTATCAGATGGACATACGCAAAAGCTGCTGAACTGGCCAATGAATTAGGGAAAAAAGATGAAGCTTCACACTGGAAACAGATTCTTGATGAATGGCCTGATTATTCGGTGGATAACGAAACAGGTCTGATGATAGCTCCTGGCTATCCATTCAATGCTTCACACCGTCATTTCTCTCACTTGATGGCAATATATCCTTTAACTCAAATTAATTGGTCACAGGGTAAAGAGGCACAGCAGCTCATCACAAAAACAGTTAACAACCTCACTGCTCTGGGATCAGACTGGTGGACAGGATACTCATTTAGCTGGTTTGGAAACATTCAAGCCCAAATGAAAGACGGGGATGCAGCAGCAAAAACCTTGCGTATTTTTGCTGAAAATTTCTGCCTTCCAAGCTCTTTCCATGTTAACGGGGAACAGCACAACAGAGGTTTTTCCAAATTCAAGTACCGTCCATTTACACTTGAAGGTAACTTTGCATTTGCTTCAGGAATTCAGGAGATGCTTATTCAAAGTCATACTGAAACGGTAGAGATATTCCCGGCAATACCTGAAAGTTGGCAAGATGTATCGTTCAAAAATTTAAGAACAGAAGGTGCATTTTTGATATCGGCAGAAAAACAGAAAGGGAAAATCATTCTTGTTGATATTCGCTCTGAAAAAGGTGGAATTATTAAGATTAAAAACCCATTTATGTATAATGATTTTATCACCCATACACCGGGTATTAAAAGTGATGACATTATCGTTATAGATATGAAAGAAGGGCAAAATGTTATTTTGAAAGCAAAATAAAATTGTTGAGGATTTGCTAAAGCTTTCGACAGATTTTAAAAAGTGGGACAACAATTGCAGACATTGACAACAGTAAAAACATTTAATCAGAGCACCTCGCCGAAGCTATCAACTACCGGAGCCTGAATCGGGATAGCCGGGGGAGGTGAGAAACTTTTAAAAATTACCAAAATGAGAAAAAAAGTAATTTCCTTACTAATTTTTATATTATTTCTTCAGATATCGTTTGATTCAAATGGTCAAATCGGATTCAACGATACACATTTAATATCAAATACTT
>JAOZOC010000324.1 GCA_029933495.1 Bacteroidales bacterium | reverse complement strand
TAAGCGGCACTGTCACCCGAAATCATTTTACCAAGTCCGGGAAGAATATTCT
The DNA here is from genome assembly GCA_029933495.1 of Bacteroidales bacterium. GTDB lineage: Bacteria > Bacteroidota > Bacteroidia > Bacteroidales > JAADJA01 > JAADJA01. The sequence continues at coordinate 4,504 of JAOZOC010000324.1, read as the reverse complement.
TAAAATAGAAATTATAGATATGCTTTATGGGTGCTTTCTCCGGTTTTGAAAACTCCAGAACAAGTATCATTGCTCCTGGCTTCAAAACTCTGTTCATCTCCGATAATCCCTTTTCAAGATTCTCAAAATTCCTGACACCAAACGCTACCATTGCAGCATCAAAATAGTTATCCTCAAAATGTAAATCCTCAGAATCGCCTACCTGAAGGTCGATGATTTTATCAAGTTCTTTATTCTTTATCTTCTTTTGCCCGATCTTTACCATATCCTCGGCAATATCCACCCCGATTATCTTTTCCGGATTCAGTTTTACCGCTTCAATGGCAAGGTCGCCTGTTCCCGTGGCCACATCAAGGATGATCTTCGGATTGTTTCTCCCTAAAATTTTAATTGCCGTCTTCCGCCAGCTATAATCAATCCCTGCCGACAGAAAATGATTCAGAAAATCATAACGATGGGCAATGTTGTTGAACATTGTCCTTACTTCCTGCTTTTTGCCTTTTTCCCGTGTCATAATATTAACGGCAAAAGTAAATAAATTTATGACAGTTAAAAAATGTGGTTTTTTGATTTCAGGAAGAAAAAATTTGTATATTAGCAGCGTGAAACTAACCGCCTCTCATTAAGTAAGGGTTAACAAGATTTATGAAAACAACCGCCAAAATATTATTGATGAGTGACAAATAGTATTGGCGATAGCTTAAATTATTATTACGAAAAAATGATATTCTGCAAGACAAAGCCATTGCTGCCATCGGGAGGTGGCAGATGAAGTGAAAAAATAAAAACATAATTACATGCTTGATACTTTAATAAAAATAGGGGAATGGCAATCGGAGAAGATGAGTCCGATTGAGAGGTTTCTGAACAAACCTAAAAACCTGAAAGACAACAAAACCTATTATGTTGCCAATCTTGTGTTTGATTTGGATGAACATAATATTTATATGGAAAAGCTAAAAATGTTTGATGATGATAAAGACGTAAGGGACTTGCTTTTATTGAAAACTTTACCGGGTAATAATAAAGCAATTTATGCCACGATTGAAAAATCCAAGATTAATAATCTATTAAAATCGTTTTTCGGGAAAATTGACAAAGAATCTCTTAAAGAAGTAAAACACGGGGAATTGTATTTAAAAGCATCAGAAATAGGACTTGATAATAATTATTTAAATGTTTTTGATGAAATAGTAAAGTTAAAAGACAGACTTGTAGAAAAAATCACAAATGAGGACGGTAAATTGGATGCAAAATTATTGCTGAAGGAAGTTGAATTAAGCAAAGGAGAAGATATTTCTATTATCACCACTTCTGTTATATCAAATGAACAGGAATTTGAAAGGCCTGAATTAATTGCTAAAACGGATGAATATATTGAGTTTGTCAACAGGAATTTTTTAAAAGATGAAAATACTGGCGAAAAGAACGAAGAAAAACTTTGTTATGCAACGGGTGATTTTAAGCAGGATATTGGTGAATTGAGTCTGGAAACAAGATACAGTTTGAATAAAATGTTTGTTACCGAAACAAAAAATTATGCTACGGTATTCAATAAAAATTATTTCCCGAAAAACTATCAGGTATCAAAAACTAATCAAGTTTTTCTTGATATAGCGTCAAGTTATTTGCTTAAAAATTATAAGGTTAGCATAGCCGGGATATCACACGTCATTATTCCGGTATTTCTTTCGAAAACAGATTTGGACTTTGATATGATTTTTGATGGGTTTTATAAAAAATCGGATTTTCTGTTTTCGTATTTGAAAATGAATCAATTAAATACAAATATTACGGGCGAAACCGAAAATTTATATTGGATAAATTATTTATCAATAGATTCAGATGGAAATTATTTTAAATCGAATAGTCAAATCAAAGACATCAGCACCCCCTGGTTCGTTAAAATCATTAAGAATCTGAAAAAACTTAATGATCGGATTTCGGAGAATTACAATTCAAATATTTTTTGCAATTTTTTTATATTTTATAGATATATACCGGTAAAAACAGGTATTAACAAAAATGAAGCACTCGAACTTTTTAGGGATATTTTTGAACACAGAATCATTGATAAACAAATTCTGTTCAAATATTTCACAAAATATCTTATTGTTCAAAGGTCGGGACAGTTTGATAACAAAAAAAATCACAGGGCATATTCAAACATTCGTGAACAAAGTAATTTTGATTTTGCGGTCGCAAATGGTGTGATGAATTATTTGGTATTTTTGAAATTTTTGAAAGAAATAAGACTTTTAAACATTAATAATATGGAAGAAAATAAAGACTTACAAAAAAGCGGTAGTGATTACAAAACCCGCATTGAGAACTTTTTTACCGATATGGATTATACCGACGGGCAAAAAGGACTTTTCTATCTAGGCAGAGTATTAAACCAGATTGCTTATGCACAGGTACAAAGCAATCATTCCTCAAAACCTGTTATGAACAAACTGAACTACAACGGAATGGATAAAGATGCCATTTTGAGACTTTATCTGGATTTGCAAGAAAAAGTAAGGCAGTATGTCACAAAAATCAACCTCAATAGTGTTGAATTTGATTTTGCAAGGTTTACACAGAATTTTAACCCGAACAGCAATGATAATATATTGACGCCGGAAGAAAATGTCTTTTACATTCTTTCGGGATATTCGTTCGGATTAATCAGTTCGGGTAATGACAGTGAGACAAACAAAGAAAACAATGAAGAAAAAACAATTTAACAACTTAAAATCAAGTAATTATGTCTAAGATTATTAACAACAATTCGGACTTCCTGCTTTTATACGAAGCTATCAATTGCAATCCAAACGGAGACCCCGATCAGGAAAATAAACCGAGAATGGATTACGACACCAAAACCAATCTGGTTACTGATGTCAGGGTGAAACGCTACATAAGAGACTACCTGAAATCAAAGGGAACGGAAATATTTGTAGATATGGAAGGAAACTCGAAAGTATCGGTGGATACAAAACTTAAAGCTGTTATCGAAAGAAGTCTTGCCGATAATGATTTCATAAAAACGGTATTTAAAGAAAAACCTGAATATTTGAAAGTTTATGAGGAGGTGTTTGAAAAGAATAATAACGATGTTTCAAAAGTTTTAAAGGATTTAACCGATAAAAAATTCAAGCATAAAGAAGCTAACTATTTTTTGTTGGAATACCTTATTCGGGAAAAGTTTGTTGATATTAGAATGTTTGGCGGTGCATTTGCAGTAGCAGGTTTTACCCATTCTTATACCGGTGCCATTCAACTTAACTGGGGCTATTCTTTAAACAAAGTGGAATTGATTGACTCCAATTCGATAGTAACCATAATGAATGATGACTCCAGCACTTTCGGCAAAGATTACCGCTTGTACTACAGTCTGTTAGCTTTCAATGGGACTGTAAACAGGAATGCTGCGCAAACAACGGGATTAACAGATGAAGATTTGCAGATTTTCAGAGAGGCAATATGGAGTAGTATTTCTGCAATGCCCACACGTTCTAAATTAAATCAGTATCCGAAACTTTATTTGGAGATAATTTACAACGAGGGATATAACAACGGATATTTCGGTGATTTACGAAGTTATGTTTCAGTGCAACCGAAAGAAGGTCTGGATTATAAGCAGGTAAGGAGTTTTAAGGATTTATTTTTAGATGCAAGCAGGTTAACCAAACTAATCAGTAAAAACCTTGATATTATTAAGGAGGTTGTTGTTCGGCGGTCGGCAGATGTTGAATTTCCTGATAGTTTTTAACAGGGAACTCCTAACGGAGTTATAAGGTAGGCTCACAGCTTCGCTGTTACAAACGGAAAACTCCTAGCGGAGTTATACAGCGGTCAGATTGACAGAAGACTACCGTAAAGTTTAAGACAAAGAGGCCCGGCTCGTCTTTACCGTTTATTGCAGCAGGACGAACAAGATGATACGGTAGTCCGTCTTAAAGCCTGTGCAGATAAAAAACAGACGACTCTTAGCTAAGTTGCAGATGAACCCGAAAGAAGTATGGCTGCAAGAAAGGGTACATAAAAAATGTTGATTATAAAACTCTGGCAAGAAGAAGTCCATAGGACTTCACCGTTTGTAATAAAGCCCATAACGCAAGATGTCAAAGTCCATTAGGACTTTCCTGTTAAAAGTGATAGTAATAATCTAAAACATATAATTATGGCAAACACATACACGCAAATCTATCTGCAAATAGTCTTCGCCGTTAAATGGCGGCAGGGACTGATAAAAGAAAACTTTCGGGAAGATGTACATAAGTACATAACAGGCATAGTTGAAAATAGAGGTCAGAAACTAATTGCCATTAACAGTATGCCCGACCATATTCATATTCTTGTGGGTTTTGGGACTACCATTCCTATAGCCGATTTGGTTCATGACATAAAAATCGCTTCGACAAATTTTATCAATGACCAACGACTGATATCAGGAAAGTTTGGTTGGCAAAATGGTTACGGAGCCTTTTCTTACTCGCGTTCACATCTCGACCGGATA
>JAOZOC010000323.1 GCA_029933495.1 Bacteroidales bacterium | reverse complement strand
CTTATGTAAGATTGTACTGGGATTCGCAAAATAGCCGCCCTGCAGAAAACAGTCCCTTCTATAATCCCATTGCAAAACATGATTATAATGTTGGGTATGATATGAATCATGAAAGTCCTGCCACAAAGCAATATATCAGTAGGGCCTTTAAATTTTGGTTAACAGAATATAAGGTTGACGGATACAGGTTAGACCTTTCAAAAGGATTCACCCAAAAAAACACGCTTGGAAATGTAAGCGCCTGGGGTCAGTACGACCAGTCAAGAATTGATATACTTGAGGCTTATGCCGATTCGGTATGGTTGACAAACGAAAAAGCCTATATGATTCTTGAGCACTTTGCTGATAATTCAGAGGAAAAGGTTCTTTCCAGTTATGGAATGATGTTATGGGGCAACTCGAATTATAATTATAACGAAGCCACTATGGGTTGGCTGGATAACTCTGATTTTGATTGGATTTCGTATAAAAAACGCGGCTGGAGTCAGCCCCATGTTGTTGGCTATATGGAAAGTCATGATGAAGAGAGGCTTATGGTTAAAAATATCAATTATGGCAACTCAAATGGCTCATATAATATTAAGGATACAACTATTGCATTACAGCGGCAACAGCTTGCAGCAGCATTCTTCTTTACAATTCCTGGCCCGAAAATGATTTGGCAATTTGGAGAGCTTGGTTATGACTATAATATCAACTATCCCGGAGATATTGGTGGAAGTGAACACCGTACAGGTGAAAAACCAATACGCTGGGATTATTATAATGACTACAGACGTAAGCTGCTTTACAATATTTATGCATCTCTCGCTGATTTGAAGAAGAATTATGATGCCTTTAAAACATCCGATTTTGATTTGTCATTATCAGGTGCTACAAAAAGTATCCATCTTAATGATGCTTCTATGAATGTAACTGTAATAGGTAATTTTGATGTTACACAACATAATATGTCTCCGGATTTTCAACATACTGGAATGTGGTATGACTACTTTTCAGGTGATTCTCTTGATATTTTGAATGTTGGTGAAGAAATAGCACTTGCTGCCGGTGAATACCGGATTTATACTGATGTGAAACTTGAAACTCCGGAGATAGGACTTGGCATCGATGATGTTTCTGTTGAAAGCGGGAATATAAGTTATGTATATCCCAATCCGTCAAAAGGTGAAGTAAACATCGCTATTTATCTCAGCAAAAAGTCAAATATAGAACTGAATATCTACAATATTAATGGTCAGAAGATTAGAAACCTTGTTAATGAGAATTATAGTGCGGGCAACCATCAGGTAGAGTGGGATGTAATGACTAAAAGCGGTATGAGAGCTGGAAAGGGGATTTATTTCTATGAACTGAAAGTGGACGACAGGGTAGAGGTTGGCAAAATAATTTTGTATTAATTGGATTTCAGATAAGTATTTGATAATAAAATTGAGAGAGTCTTAAGGATAATGAGGTTTGCTGATGTAATAGGACAGGAGGATGTTAAGAAACGGTTGGTTCAAACTGTGAAAGACAGCAGGGTTAGCCATGCACAGCTATTCCTGGGACCTGAGGGTTCAGGAAAACTTGCGCTTGCTATTGCTTATGCACAGTACATCAATTGCACAAATAAGCAGGGTGATGACTCTTGTGGAGAATGTCCGTCCTGTGTAAAGTATCAAAAGTTTATTCATCCCGATCTACATTTTATCTATCCCACAGCAAAAATTAAGAATATTGAGAAGCCAATGAGTAAGGATTTTATCAAACAGTGGCGAGAACTGCTATTTGAAACAAATTCTAATATAAATCTGCCTGATTGGTACTCGAAAATCGGGATTGAGAGAAAACAGGCAATCATTAATGCCAGAGATTGCAATGAAATTATAAAAACACTTACCTATAAGTCATACGAATCAGAATATAAAGTGATGATTATATGGATGGTTGAGAAACTTTTCCATGCTGCTGCACCAAAAATTTTGAAGGTTCTTGAGGAGCCACCTGACAAGACATTGTTTCTGCTTGTTTCCGAAAACCAGGATTTGATAATAAATACTATTTTATCAAGGGCACAATTGATAAAAATAGGTCGTCTTGATGATAATAATCTGTCCAAAGCCCTTATCAGTGATGGGTATGAGCCGGCAGTTGTTAATGATGCTGTGCGTATTGCCGGAGGCAATTACCTTGCTGCTGTCAGGTTGATATCGCAATCGGATGATGAAAGATATAACTTTATAAATTTCAGGGACTGGATGCGTAATGTCTATCAGTTTGATGTTGAAAAGCTGATTAAATTTGTTGCTGAAATGTCAAAAAACAGTCGTGAGAAAAATAAAAGTTTTCTGAATTATGCTTTGAGGTTTACACGTGAATGCCTTCTGATGAATTATGGCAGTGGTGATCTTGTACGTGTTAGTAGCGAAGAGTTGGAATTTATCAATAAGTTTTATCCTTTTGTAAATGAGAGGAATAGTAGCTTGATAGCAGAAGAACTTGACAGGGCAATTTACCACATTGAACGAAATGCAAATCCGAATGTTTTATTCATGGATTTGTCACTTAAATTTACCAAATGGCTAAGAAAATAATTGGAGATTTTTCCATATAGATAAAAGTGTTAATTTTGGTGCCTAAAAGTACTACAATAATAGATGAAAGATAATAAATTCGATATAACTGAAAATCCATTTTTTACAAGAGGATGCTGTGAGATGCCCAAAACCGGTCATCCGGGTGAGAACTATCAGGCAGGATGTGCTAAGTTGAATGCCTTTAACTGGCTGGAAGATATTGAGCAACCTGATTCGGCAAAAGTAGTTGACGTTGTTGAAGTGAGGTTTAAAAATAGCAAAAAGGATTTCTTTAAATGTCCGTCCGACTTAAAGTTGCACGATGGTGATATTGTTGCTGTCGAAGCATCTCCAGGGCATGATCTTGGAATAGTTACCCTGTTCGGAGAATCAGCCAGATTGCAAATGAAGGTTAAAGGTCAGGAAGTAAATCCCGATCTGATGAAAAAGATTTATCGCAGGGCCAGGACTTCTGATATTGAAAAATGGATATCAGCTGTCGAATGCGAAGAGAAAACGAAAAAAGAAACCAGAAAAATTGTTGAGGACCTTAATCTTGATATGAAAATCAATGATGTGGAATATCAGGGTGACAATACTAAAGCTATTTTCTATTATACTGCAAGCGAAAGGGTTGACTTTAGGGAGTTGATAAAAGTTCTTGCTGATATGTTCAGGATAAGGATAGAAATGAAGCAGATCGGTGCACGTCAGGAGGCAGCGCGTCTTGGTGGTATTGGCTCCTGTGGTAGAGAGTTATGCTGCTCAACCTGGAGAACGAACTTCACTTCCGTATCAACAAACAGTGCGCGCTTACAACAACTTTCGTTGAATCCTACAAAATTAGCCGGCCAGTGTGGGAAATTAAAATGTTGCCTGAATTTTGAGAATGATTTCTATAGGGAAGCTATGAATGAGTTTCCTTCACCCTCTATAAGGCTTAAAACAAAAAAAGGTAATGCAGTATATCAGAAAGCCGATGTTTTTAATAAGCTGGTCTGGTATTCCTATCTTGGTGATAACTCAAGCATGATGGCAATACCCCTGGATAAAGTATTGGATATTCTTAAGAAGAATAAAGACGGAAAGTTGCCTGAAAAACTTGAAGATTTTGCTCAGACTCAGGAAGTACAAACAGAATACAAGAACGGTGAGGATGAACTGGATATGTGGAAACTGGATGACAGTTTTTAAAAGTAGATAGTATTAATATATGAGGTCTTATTTAAATATTACTCTTTTATTCTTTATAATAATGTTATTGTTTTTGTCGTGCGACACAAACCACGTTTACGAGAAAAATATAGCATTTGACAATGGTGTCTGGAATAAGGATTCTATTGTGAAGTTTGATATAAAAATAGAAGATACCATCCAGCCCTGTAATTTTTACATTAATATCAGAAACTCCACAGATTACCGTTTCAGTAATCTCTACCTGTTTATTGACACCTATTTCCCTGATAAAACTCATGCGCGCGATACCCTTGAATTTATTCTTGCCGATACTGACGGAAAATGGTTCGGCAAAGGCTTTGGTAAGATCAAAGAAAGTACTGTACTATTGCGCAGAGGCGTTCGATTTCCAATGAGTGGCCAGTACCGTTTCACAATGGAGCAGGCAATGAGAACAGATAACCTTGAAGGAATTGAAGATGTTGGAATGCGTATTGAAAAAATGGTGAAATAGAGTTTTTTAGGAAATTGTATCATTTATTGCTCCATCTACTCAACCCCCAGCCATTCTTTCAGCGTACTGATAACAAGCTCTTTCTGATTCTGAGGCAGATTGTTTATCCTTGTGCGGTGGCTGCCCTTTGGTTTTACTATTTTCAGATTATTTGAATTATAGGAGAGATCAACAGAGGTTGAAGACCAGGCATCGTATTCCCCATAAATAAAAATCATATTCTTTGCTTCGTGCCTGATAAAACAATCAACTTTCTGCATCGGGACAGGATTATAAACAACAGAGACTCCTTCTGGAGCAGTAAATTCAAAA
>JAOZOC010000322.1 GCA_029933495.1 Bacteroidales bacterium | reverse complement strand
CAAAGAACGGGATTTATTTTTACAGATTGGAAATTGAGGGAAAGGTGGTAAGTGGGAAGGTGGTTGTGCAGAAATAAAAAAGCGAATACGTTGTCATTCAAAAGTAGTGTCATTTCGACTCTTGGGGAAGGTCAGGGCGCAGGAAGGAGAAATCCCCCAGCTATGAAAGACCACCAAAGAATAAATGGCAGTCGCAGTAGCAAGGGGATTCCTCACCCCACCGCAAAAAGCCAGCCCAAAGGATTCGGAATGACAGCCAATAATGGAATGACAGTGGTTGTTTTTAATGTTTTTGGGCAGGAGGTAATAAGTCTTCCTGTTAAAGATGAAAAAACAGTCCCTACTTCGGCAAGCCTACGAAGGGCACTGTGGGACACAAGAAAGATAAAGAACGGCATTTACTTTTATCATTTAGAAATAGAGGGAAAAATGTTTAGCGGGAAAGTGGTGATACAAAAATAGAGGTACTGCATTTCAAAAATGGTGATTCTATAATGCCCCTTAACAGCACAGAAGCAGAAATAATCATACCCTGCCCGTATGTCATAACATACAGACAGGGTAATCTTCATTATTTTGATTTTACTTCATCATCTCCACAAAAGCCTTATAGAAATAAGGAATAGTTCTAATTCCGTTATAAAACTGGTTCAGGGGATAATTCTCATTGGGTGAGTGAATAGCATCCGACTCCAGTCCAAAGCCCATCAAAACAGATTTTATTCCGAGTACCTCTTCAAAGGTTGAAATAATTGGAATACTTCCACCGCTTCTTACCGGAACAGGTCTTTTCCCAAAAATCTTTTCATAAGCAACCTCTGCTGCTTGATATGCGGGCAGGTCTATAGGGCAAACATAACCCTGACCACCATGTAATGGCTTAACCTTAACCTTAACAGATTTCGGAGCAATTGCCTCAAAATATTCCTTAAAGAGCTCCGATATCTTTTTGTTATCCTGATGAGGAACAAGCCTTGTGGATATTTTAGCATAAGCTTTTGATGGAAGAACAGTCTTTGCTCCTTCACCTGTGTAGCCACCCCAGATACCACATACATCAAACGAAGGGCGAATTCCGGTTCTTTCCATTGTTGTATATCCATCCTCACCGGCAAGTTCTTCTACATCTATTGCCTTTTTATACTCCTCTACATCAAAAGGAGCTTTGGCAAGCAGTTCCCTCTCCTCTTTTGAAACCTCGAGAACATCATCATAAAAACCCGGAATTGTTAGTCTTCCTTTATCATCTGTCATCTGTGCAATCATCTTTGATAGCACATTAATTGGATTGGCAACGGCTCCACCAAAAATTCCTGAATGCAGATCCCTGTCAGGACCTGTTACTTCTACTTCCCAATAAGAGAGCCCGCGAAGTCCGGTAGTAATTGAAGGAATATCCTCAGCAATCATTCCTGTATCCGAAACAAGGATAACATCTGCTTTGAGCATATCCTTGTTATCAGCACACCATTTTACAAGACTGCCTGAGCCTATCTCTTCTTCACCCTCGATCATAAACTTGACATTGCAGGGCAGTGCATCATTTTTCACCATTGCTTCAAAGGCTTTAGCATGCATAAAAGCCTGACCTTTATCATCATCAGAGCCACGTGCATAAATCTTATCATCCTTAATAACAGGTTCAAAAGGTTCGCTATTCCACAAATCTATCGGGTCAACCGGCATAACATCATAGTGCCCGTAAACCAAAACGGTCGGGAGGTTAGCATCAATAACCTTCTCACCATAGACAACCGGGTTACCTTCAGTCGGCATTACCTCAGCTTTATCAGCACCGGCTTTTAATATTGACTCTTTCCAGTATTCAGCTGCTTTCAGCATATCACCTTTGTGCTCAGATTCGCTACTGATGGATGGAATCCTGATCAGGTCGAATAATTCTTCCAGAAACCTATCTTTATTGGCTTCAATGTATTGTTGAACTTCTTTCATTTTATTTATTGATTTACTGTTTGTTATAAAATCTATTTAAATATTTGATTTTCTGTATGAGTATATTTTTCAAAAGTAATAAATCCTTTTGAATTGAACTTAATAAAGTTTGTATTTTTATATTATGAAAGGAATAGTAAATGGCACTTCAGCAGCATTAAAAATAATCTAAAAATAATTATCTCCGAATCATAAATAAATAATAATATTGCACTATATTTTTTTAGAAATGACAAAAATCAGGATAGCTATAAACGGATTCGGGAGGATAGGCAGAATGTTCTTCCGCGTATCGCACGAAAAGGAGAATTTCGACATTGTAGCCATTAATGACCTTATGGAACCATATACAATGGCTCATCTCCTGAAATATGATTCTGTTCACAGGAGGTTTCAGGGTGAAGTAAAATCAAACTCTGACCATCTTAATGTTAATGGAAAGAAGATTAAAATATTCCAGGAAGCTGATCCTGAAAAGCTTCCGTGGAAAGAGCTGAAAATTGATGTTGTGATTGAAGCAACAGGGAAATTTGCTACAAGGGAGGATGCAACAAAACACATTGAAAAAGCCGGGGCACGGAAGGTTATTATCTCCGCTCCTGCTAAAGGCGAGAATGATGGTATTCAGTATATTGTGCTTGGTATTAATGACCATCTTATCAACAAAGAGGATCTAATAATCTCAAACTCCTCCTGTACAACAAACAATGTTGCTCCATTGATAAAAATTCTGGATGACAATTGGGGAATCGAAAAAGCCTTTATGACTACGATACACTCCTACACACGTGACCAGAATATCCTTGACGGGCCTCATCACGACCTCAGACGTGGCAGGACTGCTGCATATTCTATTGTCCCAACTACAACAGGTGCTGCAAAGGCTGTGACAAAGATTTTCCCTCATCTTGCAAAAAACCTTGGTGGTGCTGGTATGCGCGTCCCTGTTCCTGACGGGTCGCTTACAGATATCACCTGTACTTTAAAAAGTTGCACCAGTGTTGAAGAGATAAATAAAAAATTCAAAGAAGCATCTGAGACCTGGCTAAAAGGCATTCTTGAATATACTGAAGACCCTATTGTTTCGATGGATATTATCGGAAACCCTCATTCAGCAGTTTTTGATTCCTTGCTTACAGCAGTACTTGGAGAAAGAAACAAACTTGTAAAAGTTGTAGCCTGGTACGACAACGAGGTTGGATATTCAAACAGGCTGGCTGAGCTGGTGGAAAAGTTTGTGTAAAAGCATCCTAAAAAATTTAGAGCTGAGAGATTTGAAAAGAACCTGTCGCCCTTTCAGGGCTTAGGTTTTTGTTGCTTTTCTGCAAAGGTTTACGCTTCGCTTCAACCTTTTATTTTTAGATACCATCCTTATATTGAATGTTATTTGACGAATGAATAATGTGTTGAAGTTGCTGTGTTGAATCAGAATTTCCACTAAGATGCTTTTTAAAGACTTCAATTATACTTGCTTTGTCCAGCTCGATTTTAGTTTCGGTTTTTATATCACTTAGATCAATAAAGAAGCTGGAAAAGAGATCGGGTATATCTGTAACAATATCAGTATTCAGTAGGTTGGACGCATTATATACACTATGATAGTTTCCTTTTGTTTTCTTGATAATGAAAGTCTCTTTTTTCAAATTTGTAATGCTTGATTGCTTCTCGCATTGTTGAATACAGCTATCATCTATTTTATATTTTTCACATCCGGTTACCTGATGAAATAAACATTGCCTGCTCGTCATGAGTACCATAGGTTGATAGATACTGTAATATAGCATAAAATCCTCGGGCTTTTTTATTGACATCATCTGCTGTTTACTAATTTCATTTGAAAGAAATGAACCATAACAGTTGAAATTTTCTTTTAAGCATAATAAGCTATAGGAATTAGCAATGTTTAGGTTGGGTCCTGCTATCCAGGGTATTCCTTTTTTATAGGCTTCAAAAGCTATTCCTGTATTATTTGTTACAATACGTTTTGCTTGAATCTGTTCTAAGAAATCCACTGCAGCCAAATAGTCATCACCTATTAAAATGGACGGAAACCAGGGGATTAGGTTCGTATTCTTTTTGAAAAGATCTGTCAACACTGCATCTTCATTTTTGAAACTATTCGGAAGCTGAAAATAGACATCTACAGAGGCATCATTACAAATATCAATATCTTTATGTGAGGATATTAATACTGAAAGAGCAGGCTTGATTTTTTGGGTGTTATGTTTCTTTAAAACCGGAATATTAATGGGGGCAAGCATTTCCTTTGAGCCATTCAAAATGAACAATATTCTTTTTTTTATGGAAGTGAGTTCGTTAAAGGGCAGAAAAAGCTCGGTGTCAAGATTAAACTCCATATCATTAATAAAATATTCAGTATCATTTATTGCTTTCAATCTTTTTAATACCATCTTGAGGTTTAAGGCTTCTGTTCCAATATCTATCAGATTAACTCCTGAGAGTACATCGAATGATGTGTCCGGAGTTTTTACAGATATTTTTAATGGAGCTCCACATGTCCCGGAAACACTCACTGCTAAAGGGATTTTGCTTGTACTAAATTGTTCTATTTCATTTTTAATATAAGTTCTGAGTCTTTCTTTTTCTTCATAAAGA
>JAOZOC010000321.1 GCA_029933495.1 Bacteroidales bacterium | reverse complement strand
AATGACCAAAGATAGACTTTTTATAGTGCAATTTGAAAAGAACCCCAATTAAAGAATCCTCCTCCCACATCTTTTCTTTATCTTTGTCACCTGAAACAATATTTCTTTGTTTGGTAAGTTATAAAGTTAATTTTGTGGTCTAAAATTTAATGATGGCTGGCAGAAAAAAAAACAAAAATTATTTCCTGGGGTTTTTGGTAAGCAAGCGATTTTTTATTAATCTCGGCATTGCTGTCGTGCTGATAATGATCCTGATATTTATTGCTATCAAACTTCTTGATGTATACACCGAGCATGGAGAGGAAGTAAAACTACCTGATTTTAAAGGTATGATTGTTATGCAATTTGATTCAGCCGGATTTGGGGATGATTTTGACTTTTTTGTTATTGACTCTGTTTATGATAAAAGTAAGCCTGGTGGGACAGTTGTGATGCAATTGCCACTTTCTGGCTCAAAGGTTAAAAAGGGTAGGAGTGTTTATCTCACTGTTGTCGCTATGACTCCCGAGTTGGTCTATATGCCTGATCTGAAGGATCTGACGCTCAGACAGGCTGTAAATGTGCTTGAGTCAAGTAAATTAAAAGTGGGGAAATTGAGATATGTTCCGAGTTTTGATAAGAATGCCGTTCTTGAGCAAATGTTCGAAGGCGATACTATCTTTCCTGGAGACACCCTGGTGAAGGGCTCTGTAATTGACCTTGAAGTAGGATCGGGTGACAGAACTTATGAAATTCCGGTTCCATTCCTGATAGGGAAAACACGTGAGGAAGCTATATATTCAATTAATACTGCCTCATTTAATCTTGGGCATGAGATTTATCTCGACAGCATTATTGATGAGGAACACTCAATGGTATATATGCAGGATCCGCGCTGGGATACCGAATTGCCATATTATCCGGGCGACTCAATACATATTTGGTACAGATCGGATGATTCTGTTAATTTTGAATTATATTTACAAACATTTTTACCTGATTCGTTGCGAACTGACAGCCTTGCTGTTGATTCTCTGTTTCAAAATATAGAATGAAAAAGTATTTTATCTACATATTAGCAATAATTTTTCCGGCAATGCTCTTTTCTCAGGAGTATTTGACTGGTGTAGGAAATAATGCTGTGATTAAACAATACCGTGAAGTGCATAAGGCTGATCTTATCCCTGACCTTAAATCGCAGTTTGTAGAATATATTCCACTTGAATTACCGTTTTATGATGATTTTTCAAAAACCGGTATCTATCCTGACAGTACAAAATGGCTGGATAATTATGTTTTTGTAAATTCTGATTATGGTGTATTCCCAATCAATACAGGTGTTGCTACTTTTGATATTTTAAATGAGTATGGTGATATTTATGGATTTGCCAGTGTATTTCCCTTTGTTGCCGATCTTCTGACCTCCTTTCCAATACGGTTGGATTCAATCTATGATGAAGGAATTCAGGCAATGCGTGAGCTGACTCCGGCTGATTCCTTATATCTCTCGTTTTACTACCAGCCGCAAGGCAGGGGAGGCCCCCCGCTTTCCTATGATTCTCTTATTCTGGAGTTTGGCAGATATACTGATGATACCGTTTTCTCATATATAGAATCTTTTTGGTTATATATTGATGAAGTACAGAAGGATGATGGTGAGTATTATGGCCCGGGTGACACTTTGTTTCCTGAGGATGTATTACATCTTGATTGTGATTTGCAGTTTTATATGGTTGAAGATACACTTGTTTATACTGATTCTGTTTTGGCTCCCTGCGATTCAATCTATACTTTGGCTACTAAATGGACAGAGGTTTGGAGCGCAGGTGGTGATTCGCTGGAGAGGTTTACTGAGAAATATGATACATATTTCAGAAGGGTTATGATCCCGGTAACAGATACATCCTGGATGAAGGGTGATTTCCAGTTCAGGTTTCTTAACAATGGCAGTATCTCAAATATTAATAGTTGGAAAAGTAATACTGACCAGTGGAATATTGATATGGTGTACCTGAATGCAGGACGTAAGTATAATGACTACTACCAGGAAAAGCTTTGTTTTAATGAGAAGCCTCCAAGCCTGTTACTCGATTACTATTCAATGCCTTATTATCAGTATCAGGATGACCCTGTCTCCTTTGTGAATACAATTGATGTTTATGTTAATAATCTTGATTCGCTGCCTCATTTTTCAACATTTGAGTTTTCGGTCAGTGATAAAGATGGAGAGGTCTTGGATAATTATTCAACCTCATTTGAAGAGTATCTGGATCCACTTTTTAATATGAGCAGCAACGGCTACCAGCCTTTTGTGAAACTGCCGTTAAGTTGTTGCCTTTTTGATTTCTCAGCACACGATAGTACCTTTTTTAATGTTACTTATATAATTCACGATCAGAATGATCAGTTTGGTGACACAGTGGAGGCAAAGCAAAGTTTTTACAATTATCTTGCTTATGATGATGGAACTGCCGAAGCTGGATACGGATTGTCGCCTGCCGGTGCAATGCTTGCCTATAAATTTCATCTGCAAAAACCTGATACGTTAAGGGGTGTGCGTATGTTTTTCAATAAGGTTGTGCATAATTATAATGAAAAGCTTTTTCATATCACTGTCTGGAATGACAATAATGGAGAGCCGGGATTGATAATTTATCAAAAGAAAAATGTTCTGCCTGATTTCACTGACGGGTTCAATAACTTTTTTGATAAGTTGTTTACTGATAAAGAGCTTATACTTGGCCAGGGAAACTTTTATATTGGTTGGGTTCAGACTACCAATGATAATTTAAACATTGGATTTGACAGGAATACAAACTCAAAAGATAAGATTTTTTATAATGTTGATGGCGAATGGGTAAATTCAAACTTTGAGGGCTCACTGATGATGAGACCGTTGCTTGGTGCTCAGTTAGCTCCTATGGATATTGACCCTCAATATAAAAATTCTACCGGAGAATTGCTTATCTATCCAAATCCACCCAAATCAAATGGAACGATAAATATTGTTGTTCCGGATGTACCATCTTCCAAACCTGAAATGTGGAAGTATCTCGAAGTCAGTATATTCAATATTTACGGTCAACTGATATATTCCGTCCCATATTCAGGCTCAACTATTGCAGTTTCAGAACTTAAGCAAGGTATTTATATTGTTGATGTTTACGACTCTGCTTATAGTCGCCATTATACATCAAAGTTGATCATAACCAAATAAAGGTATTTCCTATGACAGAATTTTCCGATCAGACAAATGAAGACCAGGAATTATTTGAGCATTACAGATTTCAGGTTGATCCTGGGCAAAGTCCTTTGCGGGTTGATAAATACCTGATGCATCATATAGAGAATGCCTCGAGAAGTAGATTGCAAACAGCTGCCAATAATGGAAATATTCTGATCAACTCCGAACCTGTAAAACCTTCATATAAAGTCAGACCGGGAGACATAATAACAATTGTAATGGCTGAACCTGCCAGGTCGAAAGAGATGCTGGCCGAAGATATTCCTATTGAGATTCTTTATGAAGATGACGACCTTATTGTTGTAAATAAATATGCCGGAATGGTTGTTCATCCTGCTCATGGGAATTTTTCAGGAACTCTTGTGAATGCTTTACTGTGGCATTTTCAAAAGGGGAGCAATGACGAGAAGAAGGCAAAACCCGGTCCTTATCTTGTCCATCGAATTGATAAAAATACTTCAGGCGTGATGCTGATTGCCAAGAATGAGATAGCCCAGGCCAAAATATCAGAGCAGTTTTTCGATCATAGTATAGAACGAAAATACAACGCACTTGTCTGGGGTGACTTTGATGAGGATGAAGGAACGATTGAAGGTCATGTAGGTCGCAGTCTCAAAAACAGGAAGATGATGACTGTTTTTCCCGAAGGTGAGTATGGCAAGTCTGCGATAACTCACTATAGAGTTACTGAACGTTTTGGATATGTGACACTGGTAGAGTGTCAGCTCGAAACCGGTCGTACTCATCAGATAAGGGCTCATATGAGATATATCGGCCATCCTCTTTTTAATGATGAAACCTATGGTGGTAGCAGGGTTTTGAAAGGAACAACATTTACAAAATATAAGCAGTTCGTGAAGAATTGTTTTGCTGTTTGTCCGCGACAGGCACTCCATGCAAGGACTCTCGGTTTTATCCATCCCTCAACAGGTGAAAAAATGCTTTTTGAAGCACCCTTCCCTGATGATATGCAGCAACTTATAGAAAAATGGGCCAATTATGCAGTGCATAAGGCTTTGGAATGACACCGTTTTTATATCCATAATCTGTAGTTTTATTACCTCCTGCCTAAAAATATTAAAAACAACACTGTCATTCCATTATTGGCTGTCATTCCGAATCCTTTGGGTTGGCTTTTTGCGGTGGGGTGAGGAATCTCCTTGCTACTGCGACTGCCATTTATTCTTTGGTGGTCTTGCATAGCAGGGAGATTTCTCCTTCCTGCGCTATGGCCTTCCCCAGGAGTCGAAATGACAACGTATTTGCTTTTTTTATTTCTGTATCACCACCTTCCCACTAACAATTTTTCCTTCAATTTCTAAATGGTGAAAGTAAATTCCATTTTTTACTTCTCGTGTATCCCACACCG
>JAOZOC010000016.1 GCA_029933495.1 Bacteroidales bacterium | reverse complement strand
TCAGTAGCCCAGGCCCAACCAATTGTAAACTTATGATAACGCAGCATATCCAGAACACCAACAGCCGGCAGTGCTACTTTAAAAAGGTCGGGACGCTGCAACATACAGGCACCAATCAGCAAACCTCCGTTAGAACCACCTGCAATAGCAAGCTTTTTGCTTGATGTATAGCCATCCTTAATGAGATATTCAGCAGCAGAAATAAAGTCATCAAAAACATTCTGCTTCTGCAATTTGGTACCGGCCTTATGCCACTCCTCTCCATACTCGCCTCCACCTCTCAGGTTGGCAATTGCAACAACGAAATTGTTCTCAAGCAGAATCAGACGTGTAAGACTGAAAGAGGGTGTCAGGCTTATATTAAATCCACCATATCCATAAAGGTAGGCCGGATTTTCACCATTCAGCTTAAGACCCTTCTTATGAATAATAAACATCGGGACTTTAGTCCCGTCTTTGCTTTTGTAGAATACCTGCTTTGTCTCATATTTATCTCCGTCAAAATCAATTTCCGACTTGCGATAGACTTCAGACTTGTTTTTTGAGATATTATATTTAAATATGGTTGAAGGAAATGTAAAAGATGTAAAAGAATAAAATGCTACATCCTCATTCTTTTTGCCGCTCATTCCACTCATCGAACCAATTCCGGGCAGGCTCAACTCTTCAATCATCTTTCCATTATAATCATAAATATAGGCTTTACTTGCGGCATCGTGCATATATTCGACAACAATTTTCCCACCAATCAGTGAAACCGATTGAAGCACATCCTCTTGTTCGGGAATTATCTCTTTCCATTTCTTTTTTTCCGGCTTCTCAGGGTCAATCAGAACAAGCCTGTATCTCGGAGCATTATCATTGGTGTAAACCAATAACATATTGCCGATATTGTCAATTACGTTATAATCGTTATCAAAACCCTCTGCAATCAATGTGAAATCTTTATCCCCGGCATCTGCCTTTCTGACATAAAGAGAGTTTCCACTTGTACTTTCCGTTTCCGTCAAAATCAGGTATGACTCATCCTCAGTTGTTCCGGCATAATAATTTCTCAATGGGAATTTTTCATTTTCATAAATCAAAATATCATCTTTTTGCCCAGAGCCAATTTTGTGATAATAGACTTTATGAAATTCATTTTTACCAGACAGTTCTTCCCCCTCCTCCGGAGCATCATAACTACTATAATAAATTCCATCGTCTTTCCATGATAAACCGGAGAATTTCACCCATTCCAGGTGATCTTCAAGCTTCTCCTTTCTCTTAACATCCATAAAATACACCTCTTTCCAGTCAGAACCAGAGCGTGCAACACTGTAAGCAAAATATTTCCCGTTTTCGCTAATCGACATACCCGACAAAGCAACAGTACCATCTTTGGATAACTTATTTGGATCAAGAAATACTTTAGGCTCTCCATCAAGTCCCTTTTGAATATACAGAACCGATTGATTTTGCAATCCATCATTTTTAAAGAAAAAATAGTTTTCACCTCTCTTGAATGGTGTTCCATATTTTGGATAGTCCCATATCTTTTCCAATCTCTCTTTTACTTTGTCCCTGAAAGGGATTTGATCAAGATAACTAAAAGTAACTTTATTTTCTGCTTCAACCCACTCGGCCGTCTCTTTAGAATTATCATCCTCAAGCCAGCGATAAGGGTCGGAAACCTTCACTCCAAAATACTCATTAATAGTGTCAACCATTTTAGTTTCAGGATATTTAATCTTTTCATGATTTTTTGAAGAGCTAAGCCGAGCTTCTGTTTTATCACTATTATCAATCTGTCCTACAGCAGATAAGCCAATAAATCCAATTGCCATAATTAAATAAAATATACGTTTCATAATCTTAATAATTTAATTAATCTATTTTTGTGGTAAAATTAAATAAAACATTTTGATTTGAATTCGTTAAAATAATATCAATGAGCAGAAAGATAAAATCAACAAAACTATTCAGAAAAGAGCTACATAATTCAGAGTACGATGGAGAAAATGGCTACTTACAAAGCTATACAGAAAATGACACCAAGGGCAATGTTGTCAAAGAAATAACCTATAATCCGGATGGAACAGTTGAGGAGAAATATGTGAATATTTATGATGAGAAAGGAAACCTGATTGAGGAGATTAACTTTTTTAGTGAAGACGAAATCGCAGAGCGAAAAACTTATGTCAGAGATGACAAAGGAAAAACAAGTGAAGCATTTATTCATTATCAGGATGACACAAAGGACAGAATTGATTATGAGTATGATGCCAATGGTAATCTCACAAAGAAATCAACTATTGATGAAGATGGTGAAACGGAAACGGAGGAAATTTTTGAGTATAAAAATAACAAAATCGTTGTCAAAGAGATTAAAGAGTTTGGAGAAATTGTCCATCGGGAGGAATTTGAGCATAATGAAAATGGCAATATAGTCCAACAAACAATTACTGATGGAGAGGAGGATGGAACTGTTGTTAACAGCTTTAATGATAATGGAGACCTGATAAAATATCTGAGATATAATGAAAAAGATAAGCTTGTCGTCAAATCGGTTTACAGTTTTAATGAAAAGGGTAACCTCACCGGAATAGTTGAAGAGACACCCTACGAAAAAAATACAACAGTTTTGGAATATGACGAGAATGGAAATATGGTAAACCAAATTCAGACTAACAAGAGAGGTGAAACAAACCACACAATAAAAAGAAAATATAACGAAGATAACAACCTAACCGAATCAACCGTATTTATAAATATGCATGGGCAGGATGTTGATGTCAATTATACTGTTTTATATGAGCATGAGTATTTTTAATGAAGGTTTCCCTTTATCACATCATATGGAAACAGCCCTAATCCTAACAGTTGAGAGCAGAATCTATAAAGAGAACTATTTAACCAAAATTATACTTGCTTTTCCCCCACCCTTCTTAGCCTTACCCCCGCTATAATACTTCATTGCAGTTGACATATAATTGTTCAGCTCACTAATTCTATGCTCGTGTGAAGGATGTGTTGAAAGAAACTCCGGAGGTTGTGATCCACCGGGTTTTGCCATCCGCTCCCAGAAGACCGGAGCTTCGTGAGGATCGTAACCGGCCATTGCCATAAAGATCAATCCAAGTTTATCAGCTTCTTTCTCGTGCAGACGACTGTATGGAAGCATAGCGCCATAAGTTGAACCGATTGCATAAGCCATGTAATATATTTGTTGCATTTGCTCCGGCTCATCTTGTACAGCAACTGACAAGGCCACTCCACCCAATTGCTGGATCATCTGCTGACTCATCCTCTCACGGCCATGGTTGGCAACAGCATGGGCAATTTCATGCCCCATAACAACAGCCACTCCCTTTTCATCCTGGCAAATAGGCATAATTCCGGTATAAAAAGCGACCTTACCACCAGGCATACACCAGGCATTAACCGTGTTATCATCCTGAATCAGATTGAATTCCCACTCATAACCCTCAATATTTGAAGACAAATTGTTCTGTGCCATAAAGTCCTCAACGGCCTTTTCTATTTTAGCTCCAACCGTCCTGATCATAGTAACCTGCTCTGTATTCGTTGAAAGTTTATTCTGACCAAGCACATCCTTATAGCTTATGTAGCTTAAGGGTAAAATTTGAGAATTTGGTATTAGAGACATCTGCTTTCTTCCGGTCAACGGAACAGTTGCACAGCCAATTAGAAGTGCAATCATTAATAAGAAACTGAATACCTTTTTCATACGTTAATTATACTTAATTAATTATTATAAAAACACACAAATTTGCTTTATCAATACAATCTGTTCAACAATAAAAAACTAACCAACATATTAGAACTCATACCCTATTTATATAAATACCGTTTAATATTTTTCTTCGGTGTTTTCACGAACTCCTCCTTAACAATTTCAATAGCAGAGATATTCATATACTTCGGGAGACGATGGTTAAGAGTTTTATGATGGTGTTTCACCAGCTTTACCAGGTCACCATCTGAGAGTTTTTTCTTACTTACTACCTCGGCATCAGGGAAAACAAGTGCCACCAGCTTATTATCGCGAAAGACAACTAATGATTCTGCAACAGCAAACCTGTTATTCAACATCGCTTCAATCTCTTCGGGATAGATATTTTTCCCGTTAGCGCCCAGTATCATGCTTTTGCTCCGTCCTTTAATAAAGATAAAGCCATCATCGTCAACATAACCCAGATCGCCTGTATGCAACCATCCTTCTTCATCAATTACTTTCCTGGTATCCTCTTCATTTTTGTAATAACCGGTCATAACATTTTCCCCTCTCACACAAATTTCACCAGATGATTGATCCGATGACTCCTTTTCAATTTTTATTTCCAGTGTATCAACCACTTTGCCTGATGAGCCAAGCGGAATATCACGCCATCCGGCATAACCTATAAGTGGGCCGCATTCTGTCATGCCATATCCAACGGTATATCTGAATTTCATTCGCCTGAAGAAAACCTCCGCTTCATTACTCAGGGGCGCGCCACCCATAACCACCTCATGAAAGTTACCACCAAACACAGCAGTAAGTTTTTTACTGAATTTATTTAATATCAACTGATTAATCCCGGGAATGGCTAACAACATTTTTATATGCCACTTGCTGACTTCAGGAAGTATCTTATTTTTATAAATTTTCTCAATTACCAAAGGAACAGAAAGTATCAGAGACGGCTTTATCTCCTGAAATGCTTTCATTATAACCTGTGGGGAAGGCGTTTTCGTAAGTATAGTAATCTGACAGCCCAATGAAAAGGGGAAGAGAAACTCAAAT
Organism: Bacteroidales bacterium; assembly: GCA_029933495.1. Taxonomy (GTDB): domain Bacteria; phylum Bacteroidota; class Bacteroidia; order Bacteroidales; family JAADJA01; genus JAADJA01. The sequence goes on along the minus strand of JAOZOC010000016.1, from coordinate 11,840 downwards.
GCTGCTCCGAAAGTATGTGCCAATGGAAGAAAAGAGACGATCCTGTCACCCGATTTTAAAGGCATATTATTCTGGGCAAACCTGACATTTGCTGCCAGACTATTGTGAGTCAACATTACTCCTTTAGTAAATCCTGTTGTTCCTGATGTATAACTAAGTACTGCCTGCCTTTCATTGGGGATGTCTTTAAAAGTAATGTTCTCAGGACTATAATCAGCCACATTAAGAACATCACCTAAACCTGACACACTATAAGCATCTTCAAGTTTCCCGTCATAACATTTCAGCAGTGAATAATCATCAATTTTAATTACCCCGTACATCTTTTTAATTGCAGAGCAATCAAGATTATCCATCATTTTATCACCTGCAAACAATAAAACGGAATCGGAATGATCAATAATTCCTTTGAGATCCTCTGCTTTAAAATCCGGAAGAATGGGAACAACAACAGCTCCATAGGTTACAATAGAAATATATAAAATACCCCAACGGGCTGAATTTTTTCCAACAACTGCTATCTTTTCACCTTGTTTTATCTCAAGTTTTTTAAATAGCTTGTGAAAATGGGCAACATAAATCCCTACTTCACCATAGGTAAACGATTCCCCTTTATAATCTGTAAGGGCAGTGATTCCCCAATTTTTAACAATACTTTCAGTAAGATACGAAACAAAAGTCTTTTCTAACATAATTCGATTTTTTATGAACCGTAAAGATACATATTGATATGCATATGGCAATGCACATGAACAGGAAAACTTTACAGGGAAGTTTCAATCTTCTTTATCATCTTACTGAACTCAACAGTATTATATAGTCTTGTAAGAAATATAATTTTTTTTGTCTTCATACTGATAACAACATTTCGTGTAACACCAGAGCCTTCATTAGCAAAAATCCCAAATATTTTTCCTTCAGGGTCGAGTGCCATTGGATAAGTTACTTTCATCTGCTCTTTAAAAGCTTTAACCTTCTCCAATGGCTCATCATAGTCAACACCAATAAGCATCAGCCCCATATCCTTGAACTCCTGCCAGACTTCCTTTTCAAGATGCGGCATCTCCTCGCGACAAACCGAACACCAGCTTGCTGTAAATTGCAAAACCACTATCTTTGAATCAAGAGAATATAGTGATGCCTTTGTCCCGTCAGCAAACTGAAACTCTATATCAGATACTGTATCTCCTATTTCTTTCAGATAACCCCGATCATCTTCCCGGGAACAGGCCGAAATCAAAAAAATAATAAAAATCATCCCTGGCAAGGTATATTTAAATTTAGCATTTTTCATAAAACCCCAAATATTTAAACAAGTATCTATATTTATATAATAATTACAAAAATACACCATTTTAACATAAATTTTCATATACACATACATCTTTTCACATTTATGTGATGTCATAGTCATATGATATCATATTTATTGCTAATAAAAATAATTAAATGTTTAAACAATTAAAATTAAAAAAAATGAAAAAGCTTTACACACTTATTGCATTAATTGGATTGTCAACATTTGTATTCGGACAGACCTATTTAAGCGAAGATTTCAGTTCCAATCAAATGCCGCCTACTGGCTGGACGATTGATGATCAGGCAGCTCAATGGTCTGTAGCAAATTCAGGTAATGCCGGCGGAACAGCTCCAGAAGCCAATTTCCATTGGATTCAGGGAATAGCAACCAGTCGTTTAATATCCCCGGAGATTGATATGACTGGTATTTCAACAGTAACTTTTAGTTTTAATCAATATCTTGATGATTATAACCATACTGATTATTCACTGGGTGTAGCAACTACTTCCGGTGGTAGTGGGGTTTGGACGGATGTCTGGACATTGATTCCAACCGGAAGTGTTGGTCCCGAGATGATATCATTTGAGATAAGCAATGCAGATATGGGACAGCCTGATTTTCAAATCTGTCTCTATTTCGATGGTAATATGTATAATCTTAATGACTGGTACATTGATGATATAATACTGTTTACACCATTCAACCTTGATGCAGAATTGTTTTCACTTAACAATCTACCATTCACAAGTGGCCCGATGGAAATAACGGGAACAGTCAGAAATTTTGGTTCAACACAAATAAATTCACTTGATATTGACTGGGAAACCGAAGGAGAAGTTCACTCCACAACCTTTGAAGGACTGACAATTGATTTTGGCGACACTTATGATTTTACCTGCGCCGACCTTTTTGATTTTCCGGTTGGTACTTATGAAGTAGTTGTAACTATTACAGCTGTAAACGGAGCTACAGATGATAATCCAGACAACAACATGCTTTCAACAACCATTAGCGTTATGAGTAACGCTGTTTATAAAAAGCCTTGTATGGAGGAGTTCACTAGTTCGACGTGCGGGCCTTGCGCAGGATTTAACAGTGCTTTTTCACCCTGGGCTGATGAGCATGTTGATGATATAACTTTAATTAAATATCAAATGAGCTGGCCCTCACCCGGCGACCCGTATTATACTGAAGAAGGTGGAGTCAGGAAAGACTTTTACGGTGTTTCAGGTGTCCCTTCTTTTTACACTAATGGGTTTTTCACCGGTACATCCGGAATGGTTCCTACAATGGCACAGGTGCAGGAAGCCTATGATGCTGCTATTGCAGAACCAGGATTAATGAGTCTTGTAGGTTCGCATACTTTAAATGGAACTGTTATGGATATTACAACTACTATTCTTCCTTTTGCATCGTTTTCCAATGTATCGGTATATATTGTTGTATTTGAGTATATAACTACACAGAATGTTGGAAACAACGGAGAAACCCAGTTTGAGCACGTTATGATGAAAATGGTTCCGGATGCCTATGGCACCTCTGTTGATCTTGAAGACAGAGTACCTTTTACAATCTCTGAGACTGTTGATTTGGCAGGCACAAATGTTGAAGAGTGGGATGATTTGGGTGTTGCAATTTTTATTCAGGATATGAGCTCAAAAGATATATATCAGTCAGATTACTCGATAGAAAATGCTGTTTACGCTACAGAAGCAAAATTATCCTCTATTTTAGTTGATGGTGAGGAGATAGCTGATTTTGATCCCAACACATATTCTTATGATGTTGCACTTGCTCCGGGAGCCGTTGAAGTTCCTGTTGTAGAGGCAGTTCTGATGGATGCAAACGGAACAAAAATAATTGTTCCTGCTAATGAAATTCCGGGAATCACTACTATTGATACCTATGGCGAAGACCTTGCCACACATCTGACTTATGAGGTTAATTTCTCAATCGGAACAGGTATTGGCAATGAGGCTTTTGAAGCTGTAAAAGTCTATCCTAATCCGACAAACGGAACGCTTTTCTTTAGAGGCACTGAAGGAGCTGACGTTAAGGTTTACTCCGTAACAGGTTCTTTGGTCGCCGATGTAAAAGATTTCTCAAATAATTCAATTGACCTTTCAGGTATGCAACACGGAATTTATTACGTCTCAATTATTCTTGAAGACAAAACTGTTGTTACAAAGAAAATTAGTTTATTGAAATAGATGAAACAAAATAAATTATAAGAAAAACCTAACAGGTTAACCCTGTTAGGTTTTTCTTTTTTATCAAAGTCCCTTTTCTAAATAAAATTTAATTTTCTCAGCACTGTCAAAACATTCTTCCTTACTAACAAGATCAGGGATAATACCAATTTTCTCAAACATATCTTTTGGTTGTCCATAAATTCTGGTCAGCAGAACATTAATACCTTTTTTCTTCATATCCAGTATAGCCTCTTCCATAGCGTACAGACCGCTTTGATCGACATAAGGAACTCTATCCATCCTTATTATCACAACTTTGACTGTTGAGGGGATAGACTTCATCAGACTTTGAAAACCTGAAACCATTCCGAAGAAAAGAGGCCCTTCGATATGCTTAATATATACTTTCTCACCAAGTTTTTCCACAAGTCCTCTTTCATCCTCCCAGGAATCCTCTTTATGAAATTCCTTTAACGATTGTGCACTACTTTTCCCTTCAACCATTTCAGATGCTTTAATCATAAACACAAGTGATGAGAGCACCATACCGGCAGCAACAGCAACCAACAGATCAACAAAAACAGTAAGACCGAGAACGATAAACATAATAACTGCCTCCGGACGAGGGATATGTCTTAGATGCCTGATACCCTTGTAGTCAATTATTCCAATGCCAACAGTTATTAGTATTCCTGCAAGGACAGCATTAGGGATATGCCCGACAAGCTGTCCGAGCCCCAGTAAAATAGCAGCAAGAAGTAATCCTGCAATCACACCTGAAAGCCGGGTTTTTCCACCGGAATTAATATTAATAACGGTACGCATTGTAGCTCCTGCACCTGGTAATCCTCCGATAAATCCGGCAACCATATTTCCAATACCTTGTCCGATAAGCTCCCGGTTGCTGTTGTGCTTCGTTTTGGTAATATTATCGGCAACAACAGAAGTTAAAAGTGAATCAATAGCACCCAAAGCCGCTAATGTGGAAGCGTATTCAGCTATTCTAATAAGTGTACTCCAGTTTGCCAAAACCTTAAGGAAATCAAAACTTACGCTTGGTATCCCCGATGGAATCGCTCCTTTAGAGTTAATTTTCAGAATCAGTTCAGCAGGTAACAAATAATAAGCTGCAATTGATACAATTAAAAGTGCCGCAAGAGTGGCAGGTATTTTTTTTGTAATGTAAGGTAGCAGGTAGATAATTATGATAGTAACCACCGCGATTCCAACAGAATAATAATTGATAATCTCCGGGATCCTACGAATGCTGGCAATAGTCCCAAAAGCTCCTCCTGCCGGGCTATCCGCCCCGATAAACGGAAAAAGCTGCGTTATTATTATTATTATTCCTATTCCACTCATAAACCCTGACACCACCGGATAGGGAATATACTTTATATATTTACCCAATTTCAGTACTCCTAACATTGCCTGCATTAAACCCGCCATTATGAAGGTTGCAATAATAATCGGCATTGCTGCCTGAAGACTTCCCGTTTCACTGATAGCTTCTGTAATCAAAACAGCTGAGACAACAGTCATTGGTGCTGTCGGGCCACTGATCTGCGTCTTGGTCCCTCCCAGAATAGCAGCAACAATGCCAAGAGCAATTGCCCCGTACAGCCCTGCAACAGCTCCAAGTTCTGTTTGCTCACCAAAGGCCAAAGCCAGAGGCAAGGCAACAATTCCAGCTGTTATTCCTCCAAAAAGGTCTCCTTTTATATTTGAAAATAAGTCTGTTTTCCCATTCATAATAATCTGTCTAATTCAATTAATCTCCTGTGAATTTCCAGCACCTGAGGAATAATAAGCTTTGATCCATCATTATAAACAACAAAATCTGAAAGCTCTTCTTTCTTTTCGCTGCTCCACTGATTGTTCATTCTCAATAATACATCTTTTTCCGATACTCCATCGCGGGCCATCACACGTGCAACAGCCAGCTCCTGCAATGAACCAACAGTTATTACCTTATCAAACATTTTGTAAAAACCACTTTCAAAAAGAATTGCAGCTTCCTGGATAATATAAGGAGCTTCTGAATTAACTATTGTCCAGGTCTCAAAATCTTTTCTGACCAGTGGATGTATTAGCGAATTCAGAAACTCCAGAGCTTGTTTATCATTAAAGACCAAACGGGCTAGCTTTTTCCGGTTAATTACCCTATCCTCAAATATTTCACTACCAAACTCTTTAATAAGCGAATCCTGCACATCTTCTTGATCCAGAAATTTTTTAGCCTCTGAATCAGCATGAAAAACGGGCACTCCCAGAGTTTCAAACACTCTGGAAACTGTGGACTTACCACTTCCAATATTGCCTGTCAGACCAACTTTAATCATTTTTTAAATACTAAATATTCAACTTTTTCAGGATCAACTTTTGTTATTTTAATAAAGGGTGGTGCATTATTTATTTTCACTTTCAATTTCCCTGAATTATTATCGTCAGTAAATTCAACACCAATAAAAAACAACTCAGCATCAACCCTTTTAAAATTAGTGAGTGAAACAAGGTAGGTTATTTCAATATTATCCGGAAAGGTCTTTATTTTCATAGTATCGTTTTCCACAGCTAAAATCGGGACAGTTATACTTGCCTCAGTATATTTTTCAACAACAATATCAACTGTAACCTCTTCCGGAAAGACATTAACTCCGGGATTTAATAAAGATTTATCAAGAGGAACTGTGACTGTCACATTCTTATTAATCCCAGATATTTTATCATTAATTGTTGAAATGGAAGTTATTCCTTCTATTTCGTCCATACTCCCGGCAACTTCAACACTGTCAGGAGAGAACCTGATGCTATCAACCAACTGATACATTTTCTCATAATCAAGAGAGAGGTTCGGAACAACCCTGACCATTTTTCTTGAAAGTGCCTCAAAGGTTAGTTCAATCACCGCAGGAGACACTGAAACCATCTTTTCTGAAAGGTTTAAACGGTTCTGTATTCTACCAGTTAAGTTTGATGTATTGATCAAAACATCGTATCTTTTATCATCAATCTTTCTCAGCTTTGAATTTCTCAAATCAATTTCAACGGGTCTTTTCCTGGTCAGGTATTTCAAAATTGCAAGTTCAAAACCTCCCGAAGTTACTCTGAAAGACAAAATACTATCCGGAGAATTGGTAAGTACCAGATCATTAGGCAGATTTTTATACTCAATCGGATATTCAATAGTACCATAATAGTTCTTTGACAGACCTATCAAGAACCATAAAAATACAGATATCCCAAGACAAACCAGAAAAACATAAATCCGATTTCTGAAATGTTCATCTTTCGGCTCTTTGGCGCTACGAATCAATTCATTTAAACCGAATTTCAAAATATAATGCTTTTGATTTTATATTTATTCTTTAAACCATAAAAGGGTATTAATCTTTAACACAGGACACAAAGTTGCTACTTTGCCTGTCCAATCTGTGAAGCAGAGTCCATTGCAACAGCAGATTTATCAATCTTTAATCTAATCTGACCTTCAACTTCAATTGTGAAGGTTGTATCTTTTACATCTACAATTTTACCATGAATACCACCAATGGTAATTATCTTATCACCTTTCTTCAAAGCAGCCCTGAATTTTTTTTGATCCTTTGATTTTTTCATCTGAGGACGAATGAAAAACAGGTAAAAAACCAGAATAATTAATACAAGTGGCAGAAAACTCATAAGTCCTCCACTCTCCTGTCCCTCAGCAGGAGGCATAAAAAGCAAGATGTTCATTAAATTTGTCATATCAATAGATTTAAAAATTATTTATTTCGGTGTAATAACCATTACCTTTATTCTAAGAACTGTTATATCAGGCTGGCAGTTTGAAACCACCGTTATTGTTTTATTCTGAATGCCCTTACGTCCTTCACTGTCGAAAGTAACCCTTAACGATCCTTTCTCGCCAGGCTTGATAGGTTCTCTTGGGAATTCGGAAGCTGTACATCCACAACTAGTGTTCACCCTAGTAATCAGCAGATCACTTTTCCCGACATTCTCAAATTTAAAATTAAATGTCACCTTTTCACCCTGCATAACTTTTCCAAAGTCATGAATCTCTTTATCAAATTCGATGACGGGCAAATCACTCATATTCTCCTTACCTGAAGCTGTCTTCGGATTATTCACAAGGTCTGTTGACAAGTTATTCCCATTGTTATCACCGCATCCAGTTAACAAAAACAAAAGAATTCCGATAAAAGCAAAATATCTCATTATACTATAATTATTATTAGCGTGCAAAATTAGAAAATAAACTAACACAAAAGGAGAACTTAATTATTTTGAGTTATAATCACTTCACTCCTCTAGAGTTTAATAAAAAACTATTTTGCAATTTATAATCTATAATTTGCAATTTTATCTTAGGTTTGTGCAAATTTATCCAATTATGCGAATCTATCTTATCGGGTATATGGGAAGCGGAAAGACCACTACCGGTAGAAGACTGGCTAAAAAGCTGGGGTGCAATTTTATAGACCTTGATGAGATGATAGAAAAAAAATACCATATCACAATCCCCACCCTCTTCGACAAATATGACGAAGATACATTCAGGTTACTTGAGAAGAAGACCCTTTCGGAAACATTTAAAACAGACAATATTGTAATCTCAACAGGTGGAGGAACCCCCTGTTTCTTCAATAATATGGAAATGATAAATGCCAATGGGATTTCTATTTACCTAAAAATGAACAGCAAGTCACTTATTAATCGCCTTTTAAATGCAAAACGAAAAAGACCATTAATTACCGGAAAAAGCCCCGAAGAATTATTATCATTTGTTACATCCCAGCTAAAATTGAGAGAAACTTTTTATTTGAAAGCTAAAATTATAGCAAATGGGGAGGAATCAGACATAGATTGGCTGGCAAAACAAATAGCAGGCAACAATGATAACGGTTTAAAATAAAAGATTTTTTACACATAGTTTCAATTATTATTTTAATTTTAAAGCCTGAAAGAAAAAGTGCAATTATGAAATCTTACCGTAAAGAACTGTGGTACAACACACCCACCAGAAGACAACTGGTAAATATAACACATCAGGTGCAGGAATGCATTATTGAGAGCGGCATCAAAGAAGGGCTTTGCCTTGTTAATGCGATGCACATAACCTCAAGTATCTTCATCAATGATGATGAAAGCGGGCTGCATCATGACTATGAGGTCTGGCTCGAAAAACTTGCACCCGAAAAACCCTACTCACAGTATCACCACAATGGATTTGAAGATAATGCCGATGCTCACCTAAAAAGGACGGTTATGGGTCGGGAAGTTGTAGTCGCAGTTACAAACGGACAACTGGACTTTGGCCCCTGGGAACAAATATTCTATGGTGAATTTGACGGCAAACGCAGGAAAAGAGTCCTTGTGAAAATTATCGGAGAATAATTATAACTGAGGATTGCTCATATCAAAATAATTACAATAAAATCATTATTATATGAAAAATAAATTTACTCTCTTTTTTCTGATTATTATTTCCCTCTATTCCTGTGAGGATGACTTTGTTTCGATAGCAGACTGGAAGGAACAATACGCAGCATATTGCACTCTGAATATTAAGGATACAGCACAGTATGCCAGAATAAATAAAATATTTCTTACAAGCAGTGATCCTTATTCTTCTGTGATAATTGGAGATTCTGTAAATGTTGACACGAGTGCTATTCAGGTTTTACTTCAGATGTGGAAAGGAGGAGAACAGGTTGACTCCATTATCTTAAAACCCTCAACTGACTTTCAAAAAGAGGATGGGATGTTTTCCTCTTCAGGATATTACACATATAAAACAAAGGAAATTCTTGAGCATAATTACGATTACAAGCTTGTGGTTAGAAATGTAGAAACTGGCTATTCAATGGTTGGCGAAACTCAAATTCTTGGCGCAAGAAATCTCGAATATGCTTTCAAAGAGTCGAAATTCTTTAACGCAGCTCAGTATCAGAATTATGCAGAGCAATTACCGGAATACAGTGGTTCCCTGCTACCAAATCAGTTTGAGAAGAGAATTACACGACTACTATATTATGAATATACTGACACAGACACATTGATGAAAGTATTAGACTGGCGGCCCTACTACGACTCAATTGGGAAAGGCGGAAAAGACAATCAGTTGCCCCCTGAGTTTTATATGTATATGGGCGAGAATATCCCTGTTGATCCAAATGTAAAAAGAAGAGCAGTTGCGGTTGACAAAATGCTTGTAATAAACGATGAAGAACTTGAAATTTATATCCAGATAAGTAACGCGGCCAATTCATCCCATCATAATCCTTCATACAGCAGCTATGACAAAGGAGCAGGTATTTTTGCCTGTCGCTATTACTATACTTTCTTTGGTATGAAACTTAAAGATGTAACACTACATGAAATATCATGGGGGCAATACACAACTAATTTACGATTTGCAGACGAAAACGGAGAATGGCATTAATTATGAAAAATATTATACAGATTTCAATCGTAACAATTCTCCTGAGCCTAACAGGCCTTTCAACATTTTCGCAAGATTGTGTTGTTAAAGGAGTTGTAGTTGACAAATCCACATCTGAGCCTCTGCCTTATACAAATGTTTACATAAAAGAGACTCAGCAGGGATCACTAACTGATGACCATGGTTATTATATCATCTCAAAAATGAAACCCGGAGATTACACACTTGTTGTTTTCAGCATTGGATATGATTCTATTTCTGAAAGCATTCATCTTACAGAAGGTAGTGTGCTAACGAAGAACTTCAACATCTCAGGCAAAGCATATAACTTGCAAGAGGTGAGCGTTAGCGGTGAGCGGGCTGATAATATTTCAAAGGTTAAGGTATCGGAAATAAAAATTATCCCTACTGATATTGAAATGACACCTTCAATTGCCAGTATGCCGGATATTTCGCAACACCTTCTTACTCTGCCCGGAATTATTTCAACAGGAGATGTGGGAGGCCGGTTGTACATCAGGGGTGGTGCTCCTATTCAAAATAAAACCACACTCGACGGTGCAATTATTTACAGCCCTATGCACTCTATCGGACTGTTTTCGGTTATAGACATTGATGCCATAAGGAATATGAAAGTATTTACCGGAGGATTTGGAGCGGAGTATGGTGGTTCAATATCATCTGTTATGGATATTACCACAAGAAATGGGAATGTTTCAAAATATTCAGGTAGAATTGATCTCTCAACAATTGCATCCAAAGTCCTTGTCGAAGGGCCGATAATTAAAAAGACATCAGGTGATAAACCCTATATGTCGTTTATGTTTTCAGCAAAGGCTTCATATTTAGAACAGGCAAAAGATATCTTTTACAATTACATCGACCGTGAATTACCTTACACATTTACCGACTTTTACGGAAAGCTGTCATTTTTTGCCAGCGATGCATTTAAAATTGATCTTTTTGGATTCCTGTTTAATGACAGGGTACAATATACAAACTCACCACTTTCATATTCCTGGAAATCATCAGGCTTTGGTGGCCGCATGACAGCTATGCCAAAAAACTCAACAAGCATTATTGAGATATCATTTGCCGGCTCGAACTACTCAATGAATTTTGATGAGACAAATTTTTCACCCCGCACCAGTGAGATTAGCTCAGGGAATTTCGGACTTCATATAACAAACTATATAGGAGAAAGCCATTTTAAATATGGTGCTGAAGTTATAACACTTAAAACCGATTATCTTTTTTACAGTACAGATTACAACGATACTGAACAACAGCAGAACTCATCTGAGATGGCAGGGTATGTTACCTTCCATGGCAAATTCGGAAAATTGATTATTGAGCCCGGATTCAGACTGAACTGGTACACAACATTGTCAAAGATATTTCCCAGCCCTGTTTTGGCTGCAAAATTAAACGTAACTGAAAAATTCAGACTGAAACTAGCCGCAGGGATATATTCGCAAAATTTGTTGAGTGCAACATCAGATATGGATATACTCAACTTTTTTAAAGGATATCTTTCGGCACCTGTTAACCTTGTTGATAGATTTAACGGGGAACCGGTTGAAGATCAGCTTCAAAAATCACAGCATATTATTTTTGGAACAGAAGTAGATATCGGAGAATATGTGTTTTTAAATCTCGAAGGATACCTTAAAAACTACCCCCAGCTTATTGGATATAACAATAAAAAGCTTGTTGATGAAGAGTATGGTGAGAATCTGCCAGAAGTTCTTACAAAGGATTTTGTTGTGGAAACAGGAAAATCATACGGAGCAGAACTATCGGGTAAGTATGAGGATGCAATAAAGATATTTAAGTTTACTTATACTTATGCCATTGCCAAAAGGGCCTATGAAGATGCATTCGGGGATATGATTGAGTATTA
>JAOZOC010000320.1 GCA_029933495.1 Bacteroidales bacterium | reverse complement strand
ATCAGTTATATTAACCGGAATGCTTTTAAAAACTCTGTTTCCGTAAACAGTGAAATATTTGGTATATTAACTGATTGTATTGGTTTTCACAAACTTACAGAGAACAATTTCGATATCGGACTTGGATATATTATTGATTATTGGTCTGGAAAACATACTGAATTTGACGAGGAGCCGCACATAAATCTTGCAGGTGCAAAAAATATTATTCTTGATACATCCGACAGTTCTGTCAAATTTGCAACAAATCAGGTGAAAATTAATATCGGAGGATACGGGAAGGGATATGCTTTACTAAAGGTTCGGGAACTATTAAAAGAATCGGGAATCAAAAATGCTTTTCTAAGTTTCGGTGAAAGTTCTGTCAGTTGTCTTGGGAAACATCCTTACGGTGATTACTGGCCTGTCGGGATTCAGGATTTTTATCAAAAAGAGAGAAGCCTGACTACTTTCAAAGTGGTTGACAGCTCGGTTTCCACATCGGGCAATCTAAAGGAAAACCATATAATAAATCCTGCTACCGGCGAACCTGTGACGCAAAAAAGGTTAATCTCAGTCAAATCACCGTCACCGGTTGTTGCAGAGGTTTTGTCAACAGCACTGATAGCCATGTCAGATAAACAGATTGAAAAAATCCTTGAATCTTTTCCTGAAGAAGAGGTTGTCAGAGTTGAATATAACAATAATAAAGTTGATATTTGCAAATTCAAATAGATACGAATGAAAACAATACGAATTTCAAGACGTGATTTTATGGGTAAGGCACTTGCCGGCAGTGCTCTGCTAATGGCTTATCCCTGGTTTAATGCCCTTGCAGACAAATCTTCGACCGATTATAGCAAAAAGGTTAAGGTAGGGATAATCGGAGTTGGTTCCCGGGGCTCATTGCTATTGCATTACCTGAATGAACTTTCGGAGGAGATAAATATTGAGGTGGTAGCAGTTTGTGATAATTATGAGCCTCATTATCAAAGAGCAATAAAAAATACAGGAGGAAAGGCTAAGGCATTTTACGATTACCGTAAACTGATTGAGATACCTGATATTGATGCTGTGGTTATTGCAGTACCACTTCATGAGCATGCTCATATCGCAATTGACTTGCTGAATGCAGGTAAGCATGTTTTTTGTGAGAAAGCAATGGCAAGACATCTGGAAGATGTAAAACGGATGGCAGACACTTTTTACAGTACCGGTAAAGTGTTGCAAATTGGCCATCAAAGAATGTTCGACCCACGCTATTTAAAAGCTGTTGAGTTGATCAATGCTGGTGAGATTGGCAAAATAACACAAATAAGAGCTTTCTGGCATCGTAATAACGACTGGCGAAGACCGTTGCCTGAAGGCCGGACCGACCTTGAACGAAAAATAAACTGGCGATTGTACAGGGAGTATTCCTGCGGATTGATGACAGAGCTGGCATCACACCAGATACAGGTTGCAAACTGGTTCAAAGGTAAAACACCGGTTTCGGTGATGGGAAAGGGAAGTATAAATTACTGGAAAGACGGACGTGAGGTGTATGATAATGTTGCACTAATCTATTCGTATGATGACGGCACGCAATTCATCTACGATTCGATGACAAGCAACAGGCATTACGGCCTCGAAGAACAGATTATGGGTGATGAAGGAACACTTGAAATGGAAGTAAACAGGCGGTATTGGGAGCATCCCCCTCCAAAACCGGAACCACCTCCTCCCCCGGGCATTGTTCAGCTAATGAAGGATATTGAAGGCGGGATTTTCAGCGATGCCATACCACTGACAAACAGCTCCTGGATACCCGAACTAAAGGTTGAAGGTGACGGGAAAAAAATTGTGAATAGGGAGAAAGGATTTGACGAATCAAAAGCCCAGCTTGAAGGGTTTATAGCTTCCGTAAGAAAGGGAGAACCGACCAAAGGACTTTTTGAGCAGGGTTACTGGGCAACTATCTGGGCTTTACTCGGCCAAAAGGCAATGGATGAACAAAGGATTATTGAATTACCAAACGAACTTAAACTGATATGAAAGATATAGTTATTAAGTGGAGACATATAAAAAGAGAAATAGTTATTATTCTCTTATTTTACATTATTGCGAATTTTGTGAATGTTATATCTATATTGGTGTACAAAACAAGCTGGGACGAACTTATTACTTCACAGAAGTATATTTTATATATTACTGAATGGCTTTATATCATAAGCATATTCGTAAGGTTTATTTATTTTGGAATCAGGTATTTTATAAAAAAATAGTAATCATGGCAACATCAAGGCGAAATTTTTTAACATCATTAAGTATGCTGGCTGTGAGTACTGTATTACCTCTTAACACATTTAGTTTTGGGCCTGATAATAAATTAAAAATTGTACTGATAGGAACCGGGATAAGAGGTGTTAGCTTTTGGGGTAAAAGGCTTGCTGATAATTACTCAGATATTCTTGAATTTGTCGGGCTTTGTGATATAAATCCGGGAAGACTGGAATATGCTCGTAATTACATTGGCGTTAGTTGTCCGACTTTTGCCGATTTTGAGGAAATGATTAGTCAGACAAAACCTGATTTAGTAATAGTTGCAACAAAAGATTCAACCCATCACGAATTCATTGTCCGGGGTCTTGAAATGGGTTGTGACGTATTGACGGAGAAACCTCTTACAACAGATGAGCGAAAGGCTCAGGCAATTATTGATGCCGAAAGAAAATCACACAAAAATCTGGTTGTTGGGTTTAACTATCGCTGGAGTCCGTACAACACAAAAATTAAAGAGCTATTAACGGAGAATTCTATTGGAGAATTGACATCTGTTGATTTCCACTGGTACTTAAATACTTATCACGGAGCATCATATTTCCGGAGATGGCATGGGTTAAGGTCAGAAGGTGGAACACTTTTAGTACATAAAGCAACCCATCATTTCGATTTATTAAACTGGTGGATAAATTCTGACCCAGATGAAGTTTTTGCTTATGGTGATCTTGAGTTTTATGGTTTAAACGGTTCTTTCAGAGGCGACAAATGCCGTACATGCTCTAACAAATCAAAATGTGACTTTTACTGGGATATAACAAAGAGTGACTGGATGATGAAACTCTATGTAAACAATGAAAAATATGATGGATATATCCGTGACAACTGCCTGTTTAGAAAGGAAATTAATATCTACGATAAAATGTCTGCCCAGGTGAAATATAAGAATAATGTGGTTTTAAATTATTCGCTTACAACCTATTCGCCCTTTGAAGGGTGGCGTGTTGCTTTTAATGGTACAAAGGGAAGAATTGAAGCCTGGATTGACATACCATATTTTAAAGACATTTCAATTGATCAGGCTGAGATGCATACAAAAGAAATGGACCAGACTGGAAATGATGAAATTTCTGTTAAACCGATTATTGTTCATAAACTTTGGAACAAATTTGAAGTTGTCAATGTTGAAATGGAGAGAGGCGGGCATGGTGGAGGAGATAAACGCTTGCAGGATAAGCTGTTTAAAGACCCTGAAATGGCTGACCCTTATGGCAGATCGGCTGGTCTTAGAGACGGTGTTATGTCGGTATTGATTGGAATAGCGGCGCGAAAAAGTATTGAATCAGGTAGTCCAGTCAGGATAAGTGAATTAACAGACTTTGAGCCAAGAGTAAAGAGAATTTAAACTATTTTATTTTAAAAAATATTTCTAATTCTGCTTCTTTATTTTATCATCTTCTGTAAGTCCTGAAAGAACCTCTATGTTTATTCCGTCGGAAAGACCGGTTTCTATGTATTTCTTTTCAAAAGTCTGGGGCCCGGTCTCTATTTCCACATAAGCCGAATCATTCTCAAATTTTATAAGACTCTCGCTTACAGTAAGAACACTATCCCTCTTGTCAAGAACAATATCAGCATTGGCGCTGTATCCTGCCCTCACAAAAATGGAATCAATCAGGTCAACAGCAGCTTTAATCTCAAACTGGATTGCTCCGTTTTCCTCTTTTCCTTTTGGAGAGATATATTCGAGTATTGCATGAAATTTGGCATCATTGATAGCGCCGATAGTAAGTATCAGATCCATTCCTTCCTGAATTTTTCCAACCTCACTTTCATCAACCTTTCCTTCAAAGATCATCTCGCCCATATCGGCAATAACAGCCACTGTGGTTCCATCGTTGAAAGTGTTGCTCTCAATAACCGAATTTCCAATCTCAACAGGAATATCAAGTACCATTCCGTTGATAGTTGAACGAATCAGCGTATTGGTTGTTGATCCTGAATTTTTCGTCTGTCCCTCTTTAATCAGTTCCAGGTTATTTTCAGCAGACTTTAACTCCTCCTGAGCACTGGTATAATCATATTCATACTTTTCAAAATCGGTTTTTGCAATAACGCTCTGATCAAGAAGCTTTTTGTTTCTGTCGTAATTTCTCTTGGCATTGGCCAATGCTATTTTAGCACGATTTACTCTTGATTCGGCATTGTTAAGATTAACCATATTCGGAATTATCCTGACTTTTGCGATCAGATCGCCTTTTTTGATCACTGTTCCTTCCTTCACGTGAATTTCCTCAATAATTCCGGAAATCTTTGGTTTTATCTCAATCTCCTTTCGTGGCACAACCTTTCCGGTAGCAACTGTTTTTAGAACTATATCCGT
>JAOZOC010000319.1 GCA_029933495.1 Bacteroidales bacterium | reverse complement strand
TTACAGGTTGCCTCAAAAAAAGGCATCCCAACACTCATTCAGGAACAGAACTCATATCCCGGAATTACTAATAAGATTCTTGCAAAAAAAGTCGATAAGATATGCGTTGCTTATGAAGGAATGGATAGATTTTTTCCGAAAGAGAAAATAATAATGACTGGTAATCCGGTTAGGAAAGAAGTTATACAAATTGAAGGAAAACGCATAGATGCTGGAAAGTACTTTGGTCTGGACCCAAATAAAAAAACACTATTCATTGTTGGTGGTAGCCTTGGCGCTCTGGCAGTTAATAAAGGGATTGCAAAATCTCTTTACAAGCTCATTGATGAGGGGTTTCAGGTTTTGTGGCAAACGGGAGAATACTATTACAGAGATGCAGTTAAAGCTGCCAAAATATATACTGATAAGGGCGTAAAGGTAACTACATTCATTGAGAAGATGGATTATGCTTATGCCCTTGCCGACTTAATCATTTCAAGAGCCGGTGCAATTGCTATTTCAGAAATTGCAAATGTTGCAAAACCAACAATCTTTGTTCCGCTGCCAACTGCTGCCGAAGATCACCAAAGTAAGAATGCAATTGCTCTTGTTGAAAAAGATGCCGCTCTTATGGTTGACAACAAGGATGTTATGGAAGAGCTGGCTCCAACTGTTATAAAATTATTTAATGATAATAAAAAGCAGGAAGAGCTGAAAACAAATTTGAAAAAACTGGCTATTAGCGATGCCGCCGAAAAAATTACAGACGAAATATTAAAACTGATTAATTATGATGACTAGCGAAACAATGAACGCATATCTTAACTCTTTGGAGTTAACAGAAAAACTTGCAGATACACTTGATGGGTGGAATAGCTCTTCACGCGAAAAACTGATAAAACGAATGGAGAGCCTGAAGAAAACTCTATCAACGCACATTCAAGAATCACTAAAGTCAGACCCCGACTATATGATTAACGAAACAGAATCGCAAAGACTAAATCGCGTAATGAACGACAGGGCAAACAAATTGAATAAATACTTTAACAGATAAAAATTCGAAAAGATTCCAGTTGGCTTGCTGATTGTAAGCCCATAGGATTATGGAAAAGAACTGATAGTAATAATAATATTAAAGACAAGTTATGACTTGTCTCAACAACAAACAATAAAAGTGGACAACAAACACTCATATAAATCAAAAAACATCTACTTCCTCGGAATAGGTGGCATTGGAATGAGTGCGCTGGCCCGCTATTTAAAGTCGAAAGGAATTTCTGTTTCCGGCTACGACCGCACACAATCTGCCTTAACGACTGAGCTGCAACTGGAAGGTATTAAAATCCACTTTGACGACAATCCGGAACTCATCCCAGAAGATACAAACCTCGTAATCTACACTCCGGCAGTTCCCAAAACACTTACTGAATATCAACATGTTAAATCAAAAGGCATTCAAATAAAAAAACGTGCTGAAATACTTGGTGATATTTCAAAGGAATATAACACCATCGCTGTTGCAGGAACACATGGCAAGACAACTGTTTCAACAATGATTGCATGGCTGCTGACCAATTCCAAAACAACCTGCACTGCAATTCTTGGTGGTATCTCCAGGAACTTCAGCTCTAATATCTTGCTTTCGGATGCATCCGAAATACTTGTTACTGAAGCCGATGAGTTCGACCGGTCATTTCTTCATCTTCATCCTATGTTTGCAGTAATAACCTCTACAGATGCAGATCATCTTGATGTTTACAATAACAAAAACAATCTTATTGATTCGTTTTCACAATTTACAGGCAAAGTGAAATCCGGTGGCACTCTACTGATTAAAAAGGGTGTTGTATTAAATCCCGACTCTAAAAATCACAAAATATACTCCTATTCACTTGACAGTGTGGCCGACTTCTATGCAACAAATATTAGACTATTTGAAGATAAATACACCTTTGACCTTATTACACCGGAAGGAATTATCAGAGACCTCACTCCAGGAATACCAGGCCTGATAAATCTTGAAAATTCAATTGCAGCACTTGCCACTTCATTTCTTTATGGTGCTAACGAAAAAGAATTAAGGAAGGCATTACCAGAATTTAAAGGTATCAAACGCAGGTTCGACTATCAAATACGCTCAAAAAGTATAATCTTTATTGATGATTATGCACATCATCCGGTTGAGATATATAGTGTTTTGAATTCTGTAAAAAGTCTCTATCCCGGCAAAAAGACACTGGCAATATTTCAGCCACATCTCTATTCGCGCACAAGGGATTTTGCCGATGACTTTGCAGAAAGTCTTGATCTTGCAGATGAGATTATACTTTTGCCAGTATATCCTGCACGTGAATTGCCTATTGAAGGAGTATCGTCAGAAATAATCCTGAATAAAATGAAAAATAAAAATAAATATATATTTTCAAAATCAGATTTACTCAACAAGCTCGAAGAATTTGATTTTGATATACTTATAACTCTTGGAGCAGGCGATATTGACAGACTTGTTAAGCCGATAAAAGATTTGTTAACAAAAACCCAATCTCAGGCAATATGAAAAAGACATTCAAAATAATACTTTGGATAATTATCATAGCCGGGATAATAGTGGTTGGTGGTTTCATCAATATTGAAAAGAAAAAAACCATTTGTAAAAAATTTGAAGTCAACATTAATTATGATAATTCCTATCCTCTGATAACAGTTGATGATATCAAAGATAAGGTTTATAAATTATATGACTCAGTTGTTGGTAAAAGGCTGGTTGATATTGACATTGAGAAGATTGAAAGCATTGTAAACCAAGTTAAATACGTGGCAAAAGGTGATGTTTATACAACTCTGAGAGGAAACCTGGAAATAAATATAATTCAACGGAAACCCATTGTAAGAATAATAAACAGGAAAAATCAAAGTTTCTATATTGATCAGACAGGAGTGCTATTCCCACTTGGAAAAGAATATTCAGCAAGGGTCATTATTGCTAATGGAAATATAAAAGAGTCGCTTAACGATACTACAAAACTTTATTGCTTTGAAGAATTTAGTGAACATAACATTATTAACCCATCTACTTTGCAAAAGATTTACCTTTTGGCAACATACATAGCCCGTGACGATTTTCTAAAAGCACAGATTGAGCAGATATATGTGAACAAAAACTCTGAATTTGAATTAATACCAAAGGTTGGGAGACATGTGATTATTTTTGGTGACATTGATAATATGGAAAAGAAATTTAACAAACTATTTGTGTTTTACAAAGAAGGTCTTAATAAAACAGGATGGGATAAATACAAAGTTATAAATTTAAAATATGATAATCAGGTAGTTTGCTCTAAATAAATATTTAGAACAAAAATTTGAAATAAAATAAATATCAATCAACATAAATTAAACAGATGAAAACATCAGATATCATCGTCGGTTTAGACATCGGAACAACTAAAATTGCTGCTATTGTCGGCAGAAGAAACGAACACGGTAAAATTGAAATTCTAGGTCATGGGCGCACAGAGTCAATAGGTGTGAAACGTGGTGTTGTCTCAAATATTGAGAACACTGTGAACTCAATTCACATCGCCATTGACGAGGCATCTAAAAAATCAGGGGTTGACATTAAATATGTTAATGTCGGGATTGCAGGCCAGCACATTAAAAGTCTGCAACACCGCGGAGGTATAATCCGCGAGAACTACGAAGATGAAATAAGCCAACATGATGTTGACCGGCTTCTAAACAATATGTATAATCTGAATATGAGTCCGGGTGAAGAAATTATTGATGTTATTCCGCAGGAGTATATTATCGACAATGAGCAGGGCATCAAAGAACCAGTGGGGATGCTTGGCAACAGCCTTGAGGCCAATTTTCATATCATTATTGGACAAACTACGGCCGCCAAAAACATCTATAAATGTGTAACAAAGGCAGGCCTTGAAGTTGTGGATTTGATTCTCGAACCTATAGCATCCGCCCAATCTGTATTGAGTGAAGAAGAGAAGGAAGCCGGAGTTGTTCTTGTTGATATTGGGGGTGGAACGACAGACATTGCAATTTTTCAGGATGGGATTATCAGGCACACAGCTGTGATTCCGTTTGGTGGAGATGTTATAACTGAAGATGTTAAAGAGGGTTGCACAATAATAAGAAAGCATGCAGAGGAGCTGAAGGTTAAATTCGGGTCTTCGCTGGCAAGCGAAAACCGCGATGATGAAATAGTAGCAATTCCTGGACTACGTGGAAGGCCGCCAAAAGAGATTAGTTTAAAGAACCTGGCAAACATCATTCAGGCAAGAATGGAAGAAATTGTTGAGCACATCTATTATGAAATAAAAAACTCCGGATATGAGAAAAAGCTAATAGCTGGAATTGTACTTACAGGTGGCGGTGCATTATTGAAACATCTGCCGCAACTCACCGAGTTCATTACAGGTATGGACACAAGAATTGGTTACCCCAATGAACACCTTGCAAAAGATGTCCTTGAAGAACTTGCAAGCCCGATGTATGCAACAAGTATCGGACTGGTAATAGAAGGTATGGACAGATACAATAAAGAGAAGGAAAACTATCTGAAGATGGAGAAACCCCAGGAAGTTAATGAAGAAACTCCTGAAAAGGATGAAGAAATTGAGAGCGATGAAATAAACAAAC
>JAOZOC010000318.1 GCA_029933495.1 Bacteroidales bacterium | reverse complement strand
ATTTCGGTGTTCAGCAATGGGCAAAATATCATTTGTACAATCCAACATTTACTCCGGGAGTGATAACTGAAAATGTGCTTTATGCCGATGCTATTGAATGGGATTATACAGGTCAGTATATAATTTATGATGCTTACAATAAGATGGAAAATTCATCAGGTCAGGATATAGATTATTGGGATATGGGGATAATCAGGGTATGGAATAATGCATCTGGTAATTGGGGAGACGGAAAAATAGAAAAGGTATTTTCAAATCTTCCTGAAGGTGTCAGTGTCGGAAATCCCAGCCTATCAAAAAACTCCCCCTATATCATAGCATTTGACTATTACGATGCTAATACCGACGACCTTGCAGTAATGGCAGGAAATTTGGAAACAGGAGATGTCGGTGTTATTTTTGAGAATTCCGTCCTCGGTTATCCGAATTATTCCAAAGCTGATAACATTTTGATTTTTAATGCTGAGGATAACAGCGGAATCGAAGTAATTGGTCAGATAGGTTTACAATCAAATAAAATACTACCTTCAGGAGATGCATCCGGACTGATTAATTATGGGAAATGGGGCATCTGGTATGCAACCGGAAACAGGGATGTTTACGGAGTTGAAGAGCATACTTCGGTAAACGTTACTCTTTACCCGAATCCAGCCGGTAATTCTTTGAACATCTTATTCGCAGAGAATATCACAGATGTCAGTTATGTTGCGATTATCAATATGCTGGGTAAGACAGTCTTAAAGGAAAATCTGTCGAAAAATAAAATGCTTTTCCATTTTGACATTTCTCAATTGCCAAAAGGGGCATATTTCATCAGATGGACTGATAATAAGCAGAATATTACTAAGAAGTTTATAAAGATGTAAAAAGCCAATCTTTTTATTACAGTTAAATATTTGGATACTTACAACCTAACAGGTCTTGAAGATCTGTTAGGTTTTTAAAATTAATAAATGACAGATAAATTTTCAATACTTTCACTAAGACAGATTGCCGGATTAATTATAAATCAATATGATACAACCAAAGAGATACTTGGTATTCCTGAAGAGTTGTTTTTTATACCAAAGAAGAGTGATCCGTTCAGGTCATTCCGTTACGGTCAGCTTCTAGAATCACCCATAGGAGTGGCAGCAGGCCCGCACACACAACTGGCACAAAATATTGTTGCAGCCTGGTTAACTGGTGCAAGATATATTGAGCTAAAAACCATTCAGACCCTTGACGAACTTGAAGTTTCAAAGCCCTGCATTGATATGCAGGATGAAGGATATAACTGTGAATGGTCGCAGGAACTGAAAATAAATCAGTCAATTGACCAGTATCTGAATGCATGGATTCTTATTCATATTTTAAAAGATAAACTTGACATTGGCTCTTTAACCGAACCGGGATTTATTTTTAATATGAGCGTCGGTTATGATTATGAAGGTATTCTGAAAGATAATGTGCAGTTTTTCTTTAATAAAATGGAGAATGCCTCTGAGGAGCTAAAACAAAAAATTGATTCAATAAAGGTTATTTACCCTCGCATTGAAGAATTAAAAATAGCTTCAAAACTCTCGGACAATATTACACTGTCAACAATGCATGGTTGTCCACCTGATGAAATTGAAAAGATCGGTCATTACTTACTGACTGAGAAGAAGTTACACACAACAATAAAACTTAACCCTACCCTCCTTGGTAAAGAACAACTCCATTCCATTTTAAGGAATTCCGGTTTTAACACACAGGTTCCTGATATTGCCTTTGAACACGACCTGAAATATAATGAATCAAAAAGCATTATTTCCAATCTTTCAAAAACAGCGGAAAATGAAAAGCTGCATTTCGGTTTAAAACTAACAAATACACTTGAAAGTCTGAATCACAAAAATGTATTTCCACCAGGTGAAAATATGATGTATATGAGCGGAAGGGCTCTTCATCCTATTTCTGTGAACCTTGCAAAAAAACTGCAAACAGAATTTGATGGCAGACTCGACATCTCTTTTTCTGCCGGTGCTGATGCATTTAATGTTACTGATATCCTTTCTTGCGGAATGTTTCCGGTCACTGTGAGTTCCGACATTCTCAAACCCGGAGGCTACGGACGTTTAAATCAGTATCTTGAGAATATCAGAACCAGATTCTTATCTGCAAAAGCCACTTCAATTGAGGATTTCGTTTTGTTAAAAAATGAGCAAAGAAGCTATGATGATGCAATTATTCAGAATCTTGGGATTTATGCTCAGGAAACCCTGGACAGCAATCGTTACAAAAAAACACTATTTACAGAACCAAGCATTAAAACCAGCAGGGAACTTGGCAGCTTTGACTGTATTCACGCCCCTTGTACCGACACCTGCCCGACAAACCAGGATATTCCGGATTATATGTACTACACAGCACAAGGTAAATATGATCTGGCTTTTGATGCAATTTTAAAAACTAATCCCTTTCCTAACGTAACGGGAATGGTGTGTGATCATCCCTGCCAGTTAAAATGTACAAGAATCAATTATGATGAGCCATTGCAGATTCGTGATATAAAGAGATTTGTAGCTGAAATGGCTGATAAAAAGCAGAACGACAATAAATACCAGAAACCGAATGAGAATAATATCTCCGTTGCAATAATCGGTGCAGGACTTTCCGGGTTAACCTGTGGGTATATTTTGCGAAAGGCAGGTTTTAAGGTGAATATTTATGAAAGTAAAGATCAGCCCGGAGGTATGGCTGCCGGTGCTATTCCCTCCTTCAGACTGAACAATGAAGCATTCCGGAAAGATCTTGCCAGAATTAATAAAACAGGAATTAAAATTCATTACAACCATCCTGTTGATAAACATAAATTTGAAGAACTCAGGAAAAGCAATCAATTTGTTTATATAGCTGCCGGAGCCCAGGAAACACGGAAGCTGGACATTGAAAAAGATGATTTGGCCGGAGTATTAGACCCTCTGAATTTTTTGTTTAATCTGAAAGCTGGTCATAAAGTAAAAATTGGTAAAAACATTGCAATCATTGGTGGAGGGAATACTGCAATGGATGTTGCCAGAGCTGCAATACGTCTTGTGGGTGAAAACGGAAAAGTTACAATCATATATCGCAGAACAAAAAAACAAATGCCGGCAGACCAGGATGAAATTTTATCTGTAATAGATGAGGGAGTAGAAATATTAGAACTTACTCACCCGGTAAAAATAAATGGACAAGACAGCTCTGTTAGATCTCTGACTCTAATCAAGATGGAACTCAAAGGCAAAGACAGTAGCGGAAGGCCAAAACCTGTGAGGATTGAAAATAGTGAGTTTGATATTATGTTCGATACAATAATTCCCTGCATCGGGCAGGATCAGGCTTTTGATTTCATTGACATGAAACAGGTTAAGGCAAAGAAAGCTGATTATGAAACAGGAATCGAAGATGTATTTATTGGAGGTGATGCCTATCGGGGCGCTTCTACAGCTATTAATGCTGTTGGGGATGGGAGAAAAATTGCAGAACTAATCATAAAGAAAGCAAATAAAAAACTTAATCTTGAATTGCCAAAAGATAGAAAAGAGGCTACTATCAAAGAACATAAGGTAGAAAGGACTAAACGAATTTATCCTGAAAAGCAAACAGAACTACCATTTCCTCAAAGGATGACGTTTGATCTGATTACTGAAACATTAACAGAAGAGCAGGCTGTAAAAGAAGCATCACGCTGTTTAGCTTGTGATGAAGTTTGCAATATTTGCACGACAGTTTGCCCCAACCTTGCTTTGCAATCATACCAAATTGAACCTGCAAAATTTAATTTACAAAAAATAGAAGTAAGAAACGGGATAGCAAAGGTTGTTGATGATGAGATTTTTGAAATAATACAAAAGTATCAGATACTCCATATTGCCGATTGGTGTAACGAATGTGGAAACTGTACAACATTCTGTCCATCATCGGGTTCGCCATATAAAGAAAAACCTCATCTGTATCTGAACAAAGAATCATTTGATGACGATACGGATTGTTATTTCTATCAAAACATCAATGGAATTCATAAATTGGAATACAAGGATAACGAAACTGTTTTCACTTTATCAGATACAGGAAGTGAGTATATTTATCAAACTGACAGTTTTAAAATCAATATCAACAGAATTACTTTTAAAATCAATAGCTATGAAATAAAAGAAAGTAGTACTTTTGACTACTTTTTGGAAGAAGCCGCAGAGATGAGAGTGATTATGGAGGGTGCGAAAAAATGGAATACAGGTAAATAGTAGAATAATGAAATATTATTCTGGATTATCCTGTAAGGTTTGCATGCGAGATTCAGTAAGGGAAGAACCTTGCAGGATTAGCAGAGGAAATTGAATTAATGAATATTACAGATTCAAACATTTTCCCGATTTAACAGATAAAAAAAAGGTACTACTGCGAATTTAGTGAAAAACAAGAAAACATGATAAAACAATTACTATTATAATGCTTCAATGATTGAATGCTTCAATGCGTGAATAAAAAAACATAGTTGTAAATAGCACATTGTCATTACTTTGCACAATTCAAACATTCAAGCATTCTTGCATTGAAGCATTCTCGCATTACCATAAGGTTATTTTAAATAGACTGAAAAATAATATTTACCCACTAAAATGGTAGTAGAACCAAAAAAA
>JAOZOC010000317.1 GCA_029933495.1 Bacteroidales bacterium | reverse complement strand
GAAAAAGCCTCTTTTATTTCACAGTCGAATCCCATTTCTTCCACAAGGCGACGGTGGGCTGCTGATTCTGTATCTTCCCCTTCACGCGGATGACTACAACAGGTGTTGGTCCATAATCCGGGAGAATGGTATTTTGAAAGTGCACGTTGCTGGAGCATCAACTCATTATTGTCATTAAAAACAAAAACAGAAAAAGCTCTGTGCAACAAACCCTTTTCGTGAGCCTCCATCTTTTCCATTGTACCTATAGGTTTATCGTTCTCATTGACCAGAATTACTTTTTCCATATCTCTTTCATAAATCAAGGCGGCAAAGGTAAAAAAAATGAAGTTTACTTTCTAAATATTCAAATCAACCTATTTGCCTTAAATGTTTCTTGCTCGTAACAAAAAAATAGTTTTTTTCTAAAAAAATAATTTCATAACTTCGCACCCAAATTAAATGGCATTTTAACAGAACTTAGGTTATGGGAGCACTAATGAATAATATAACCAACACGACCTCTCAACAATATGAGACAAAATTAAATAGCAATAAAACCTCAAAGATATTTCTATCAAATTTCTTTTTGGTGTTTATTATTGCATCCTCTTTTCTGTTAGTTCAATGTAACAATTCATCGCCATCTTCAGAAAATAAAGATAAATCAGCATGGGAGAAAGCACAAAAGGAAAACACTTTAGGTGCTTACGACAATTATCTGGAGAAATATCCAAAAGGTAAATTTTCCTCAAAGGCAAAAACGGAAGAAGCAAAATTACTGATTAACGAAGCAAAGACAGGAAATCCCATTGAAAGTTTTGATAAATACAATAAGCGAT
This sequence comes from Bacteroidales bacterium, assembly GCA_029933495.1. Classification (GTDB taxonomy): domain Bacteria; phylum Bacteroidota; class Bacteroidia; order Bacteroidales; family JAADJA01; genus JAADJA01. Next base: position 3,827 of record JAOZOC010000317.1, on the reverse strand, counting down.
TCCCAAACGGAAAAAATAAAAACCTTTTTGACCCGCTGGTTTACAATTACATCTTAAACCAGGATTCTGTTGAGCTTTTTGATGTATATATTGAGCGCTTCCCAGACGGGCAATATTCTGGTCAGTTTGAGCAATCGGTTTTCGATAAAGTACGTACAGGAAATTCATCAATGGATTTTTCGGACTTTATGGCACAATACCCTAACAGCAATTATATTATGGATATTGATTCTCTACTTTTCGATTCAGTAAAAAAATATAAAACTCCAGCCGTTTATGAAGAGTATTTAGCCACGCTACCCAATGGCATTCATAGGCCTGAAGTTGACTCAGCATATGAAAAATCACTTTACAAAAAGGCAATAACTACAAATTCTGCTGATAACTTTAACAAATATATTAACAAATACGGCAGAAGCAATAAGGTTAAGAAAATAAAAGTTGAGACCCAGCCTCCGGGACAGAAGATTACACTTTATGATATTTATGACAGTCTGTGGAAGAGGATCACTTCTCCGGTAACGATAAATGCCATTGAAGGAACAAGGTTTGTAATGAAGACCGATGACCCAAAATATAATAAAATAAACAGGACTTATTCCGTAACTCAGAATAATGACCAGGTTATATCTTTTGTTTTGCGAATTCCTTTTAAATCAGTTGTTGCTGAAGAATTTACCGGACCTTCATCGAAATGGTCAATAAATAGCAAAAAAGATAAATCGGAAATAAAAAACGGATCATTGTATTGCACAATCAGTTCCAAACAAGTCCAGAAACTTGAAAAACTGAATATTGATCTCAACAAAGACTTTGAAATTGAAATAAAATATAAGGTTATTAATACAAAAAATAAATACTACCGGTCTTATTTCGGAATTATTTGGGGTGATGAAAACAAAGTGAGATTCTTTTTCGTTGGGGCAAACGGAAACTATAATTATGGAGCACAAACCGGAAATGCAAGTCCCGAAAATAATTATGGTTACGCTAACTGGGATAATTACTCTCCCGACAGTGACATATGGGTGAGTACTGGAGTTTTCAAACCAAAGGACTTTAATGTAATTAAGATTGTAAAATCTGACAAACAGATAAAATATTATCTAAACGATAAATACATCCGCTTTGAAAATAGCATGACCAAATACAAAGGTAGTTTTGCAGGATTTGGGTTAGGGAATATTACTGTTGAAATTGATTATATTCATGTTGACCAGTTTTTGTAGAAACTCGGCACTCCGAATTCGGAGAGATGGTAATATCTTTATATAATCAATCCCCATTTAAGCCTTTCAGCTGAAAACCCCTGTTATAACAACAAATACAAGATAACAACACCTCCACTAATTCTGTTTCATTTTTCCCAATTTCATAATTTTCTTAAAATCGGAGGATTTCCCATTTTAAGAGAATCACCCAATTTACTCAAATTTCTGCGCACACTTTTCCACCTAATTTCCACTAACAACGGTATTAACAATGGTATATTTAGAACCTGTTTAAATAATAACAGCTCTATAATTCTATATACTAACACATTATAAACATATTGATATATCCGCAAATAAACATATTTACATATTACAGCATGTTCATAAATCAATTTAACCTACTCATTATCTTTGTATTATAATTTCTGGCATTAATTTTACTAAAGCAAGAAAAAACATAAAATATGTCGACAATAAAACAACTAATCCAAACAGTCCTGCTATCATTTATGATAATTGCAGGCTATGCCCAGGAGTCAGACACTATGGCCCAGGCAACTGAAAGCTCTGAGCGAGCTAATGCTGAACAACTAACTGTAAATTTTAACAAAAATGACTTTTTTAAAACCTATGACATTCCTGAAACAACAAAAGGAATACGATCGAAATTACTTGATGTAGGTGATATCAGAAGTGCCCCCACCTGTGAGTCGGAAAAGCTTAATGTAGTAATTCCGAAAGGTGAAATCATTTTAGTATATAAATATTTCAATGCGGAAAGATGCTGGTCGGTACAATACAAGGATGCCTGGGGTTTTATTCCTGATAATATTGTATTCCCGGTTTTTGATGATGCTAAAATAAAAAAGGCGACTAAATATGATGAGCCCCCACAGTTAAAAACACAGATAAAACCTAAATACCCTCCCGATGCAAAGAAAAAAGGTATTAAAGGAAAAGTTTATGTAAAAGTTTATATAAATGAAAAAGGTGTTGCCAGTGATGCAATCATACTTCAGGGAATACCCGAACTTAACCAATCTGCTATTGATGCTGTAAAAAAAGCAAAATACAAACCTGCTAAACTGGAAGGAAAGCCCGTCGGTGTATGGGTTAACCTCTCACTGAACTTCAATTAATCTAATATATTTACACAAATATCTAAACTCTAAAAAATGAAACGTATTTACAAACTATTAGGAACCGGAGTATTTGTTTTGCTCCTTAACCAGCAGATGTTTTCCCAGGATATTGAAACTCTTTGGGATATAGATGTTACAACTGCTTCAAAAACAGAAGAAAAATTAAGCGATGCGCCAGGCATAATCACCGTTGTTAGTAACGACGAGATTATGGGATTCGGCTCAACTTCCCTAACAGATGTCCTCGACAGGGTTACCAGTATGCATATGATCTATTCAGGAATATACACCTGGAACCTCGGCTCAATGCGGGGACAGCATACCAGTGTTTTTGACAACCACGTATTAATCCTGATCAACGGACGGCCATTGAGAGATGGAATTTCCGGTGGACACAACAATGTCTTCTATAATTCATTTCCGGTTGAAGGAATTGACCATATAGAGATTATCAGAGGTCCGGGTTCAGTTCTTTACGGAACAAATGCTTACTCAGGAGTGATAAATATTATCACAAAAAAGGCTTTTGAAAAAACCGCTTTTGAAGCTTCGGTAAGTTATGGCTCCTTAAATACTTTAGCTGCAAATGTTGGTGGAGGAATTCATGTTAATGAGGACCTGAATATAAACTTTGGATTCAGATATTTTAATGATGACGGTCCCGAGTGGGAATTCTTTGATGATAATGTTACTTCTCCTAAAATTGACAGTTCTAAACTTGGCAAAGGCAATTTTTCAAGAGATAACTTATCAGCATTTATTGACCTAAATTACAAGAATTTAAGAGTTATGGGTGGCTATGGCGAAATGAAACCATTTAGCTTGGTTCCCCCTTTAAAATGGCAGTGGACAAGCCCGGCAGGTACAAAAGAAGCCGGAGAGGAAATTTCTAAAATGTCTCACTATTTTACTGATATTGGGTACACATTCGAGATTGGAGAAAGCTATTCTCTTGATGCTAACTATACTTATAATGGACATATATGGAGCGGTCTGGTTGATGGTGATCTTTACGGGCTGCAAGCTGCAAGTAACAATTCAATTGTAGAAGTTGCTTTTAACGGCACTCCTGTCGAAAATCTGAATTTTATTGTTGGCGGTTTATATGACTATAATTCATTTAATGGAAAGATTCTTGAAGATGGCAATATCTCAAAATTCAACGCGTACTTACAGATTGATTACAGGTTCTTCAATATGTTGAAACTTGTTGCCGGTGTACAGATGAACAAATCTCAGGATATTGATGCAAACTTCTCACCAAGATTTGGAGCCATTATAAATATTACTGACAACTTCGGAATTAAACTTCTTAACAGTACGGCATTCCGTAGCCCATATCCCCAGGAAACAAATGTTCAAAACCCACTTTACATTGGAAATCCCAATCTAAAACCGGAATTGATCAATACCACAGAAGGACAGTTTTTCTATCAAAATGAGAAAGTACAGACATCAATTACATTTTATT
>JAOZOC010000316.1 GCA_029933495.1 Bacteroidales bacterium | reverse complement strand
TCTCTGCTGTTTACAGTAACTTCAAAAGATATTTCGTTAATTGGCTTTACTGTGATTCTGTTTTCCATAAATTTAGTTTTTGTTAATTTATTGATATTTAAAAGGGTATAGAAGATAATTAAAATAATCAGACCAGTCCCACATTCCTGAGAAATAACATCCAAAAAAGTGATAATTTACTTTGAAACTCACTAAAACAAGAAACCCTATTAAAGCAAATATCGAAAGTTTTATAACTGGCTTGTTAAGGGTTAAAAACTTGTTAACTGTTACGGCTAAGGGAAATGAAAACAAACTATAATACTCCACCATATTTCTCATTCCGGCACCACAGCCAAATCGCCAATCGTGCCAGGATGCGGTAATGTAAACAATCAGTAAAAAAACGAATGATGAATATAAAGACAAAGACTTATTACTTTTCCAGAAGATAGCAATCCCAATAAATATAAAGATAAAAACAAGACTATATGGGAAAAGCCCGTTATTTGGCGAGAAAAGCACCTCCGGTATTTTCGGGGATAAGGCGTTTGAAAAACTTTCATTGCCATACGAATAAGAAAGTATCTTCCCTGAAGAGTATTCCCAGTAGATAAACTGGGGGATAAAAACAGCCAGCCATGACAGGAACAAAATTAACAGAATTGAAGGATTCAGCAATTTCTTTATTCGTTGAATTATTTGATTTACACTGTTTACGTCCCAGATAAATGGAAGAAAGATGAAAATAATGTTTGTGGGCCTTATCAACACAATTAGCCCTGAAGTTATCCCCAACAAAGTAAAAAAGTATAAATTGTTCCTGAATTTTAATTTATGCGTAACCAGATAAAGCATTCCCGAAAAAAGAAAGAAGGAGTAGATATGCGACATTCCTGTTTCAATAATACCGTAATAGTATAAGTTTGTACCAAAAAAAAGTATCCCAAGTGTAATGAAGATAACTTTATTGGAATACTTAAAATAAATTTTCAACGATAAAAACAATAAGTACAAACCAAGCGTAAGATAAAATGCAGCAGCAAAATTTATTGCCTTCTGGTAGAAATATGAAAAACCATTCCTTTGAGTATTTCCGTATAATACCGTTATACCGTCTGCCATAAGAAAAAATGGTAATTGTAATAATGCAACCCCATAAGTGTATTTGGTTTCAATCTTATCCCTTTTCGTATTCAGGTAAAATCCATTACCTGTTTTCGCTTCTATATTTTTTGGAAATTTTTCGATTGAGAAATCATAAAGGAACAGGGATGGGAGGTAAACATAGTATCCGGCACGATCGGCCCAAATTTCAGTTCTGAAGGAATCTGCTTCAACGTTTTTATGACGGTAAAGCGATAAACAACAAAAAGAAATAAAGAATAAAACGAAAATAAACGTGCGCATAGATTTTATTATTTGAGACTTATTTCTAAAATTTTTATCCTTGGCTCCAGATATTGATCTTGTGCAGGTTGCTTCTGAATTTCTCTGACAATATCCATTCCTTTGATTACTTTTCCGAAAGCTGCAAATCCTTGTTTGTCGATATTGCGTTTGCCACCACTATCAAGTGAAGGCTGATCACCAACACAAATAAAAAACTCACCAGTTGCCGTTCCGGGACCATACCTTGCCATTGAGATTGTGCCGTTTTTGTGGAGGATTCCTGTTTCCTCAGTTGTTTCGTGCTTGATTGGCGGCAATGCCTGCGGGTGATCATCTTCAAATAATCCTCCCTGGATAACCTCAATCTTCACGTCATTGTCAGGTTGATTATCCAGGGTTACTACTCTGTAAAATGTCGCTCCTTTGAACCTGTCTTCCTCAATATACCTGATGAAGTTGGCGACTGTAACAGGGGCTTTTTCAGGGTAGAGCTCTACTGTTATATTGCCAAGCTCCGTTTTGATAATTACCTTGGGGTTTTTATTTCCGCAAGCTACAATAGTAACAATAACTGATATTGTTGTAATTATATTTAATAACTTTTTTAGATGTTTCATCTGTTTCTAATTTTGTTTTTCATTGATGTTTTGTCTGTTTGGTTTTGACACGATTTTTGTCCTTCGACAAGCTCAGGGTGCAAAAATCCCGCCAAAACCTGCTTTATTTTCCTTTTGTTACCCCGCATTCCGCTGCGCTCCATACGGGGCTACCAATATTATGCTCCTAACGGAGCTTTATGATTATCTTTCTGCTCTGCCACGCCACAGGCTTATGCTTGTCACGCCTTTATTGTGATGATCTACTTACCGTTTTTGGTGTTTTTTATATTTAAAACCTAAGCGATAAACAACTCAAACCCCCGTCCAGTTTTCTGAATTCCGAAACGTCAAGTTCAAGGGTTTTGTAACCTGCATATTCAATTAGTTCTTTTGTTGTTGGAAAGCCTTTTGCTACAAGCACAAAATCATTGATCCAAACGCAATTGGCAGCATAGCTTTCTTCATCCTTCACTTTCAGAATGTTGTATTTTTTAAATTCCTCTTTACCAGCAAATTCGTCGGTTGCAACAAGATAATTATTTTCAAGATAAGCAACCCCTGATTTCAAATGCAAAACATCATTTAATGAGACGGTCGAACCGGAATAACCGTAATTCTTTAATATTTTTATCAATTGATCTGCACCTTCAATGTTTGTCCTTTCTGAAATGCCAATGAAAAAATGTGCCCCTGCCATCATAACATCACCGCCATCAAGGGTTCCCGGAGAGGATATTTGTTCAATATTACTATAAAAGCCTTTTAAAACTGTTTTAATCCTAATTGTTTCAGCCTTTCTTGATTCGGCTCCAGGATTAGTTATTATTGCGCATTCAGGTATTAGAATTGCAGTATCTTCAACAAAAACGGAATCAGGAAAATTCTCATCGGGCTCAATAATAGTAACTTCAAGTCCGCACATCTCAAGAGTTTCAATATATCTTTTGTGTTGCTTCAAAGCAAGACCATAGTCCGGCTTCCCAAGACCTGCGGTTGTAAGTCCGTTTATAAAACTTTTGCAAGGAGTTCTGACTATTGCTTTTGTGAATTTCATCAGTTGAAAATGTGTTTATAAGAATATCACAAACATAGTGATTTTTTTTCTTTATTTGTCATAATGTTAATAATTTCAGACGATAGAATTCCCGGGAAGGCAAAAGAGAAACTGCCACATTACGGCGATGTTATATTTATTGAAACAGAAGGAATCGTTTATGAAGCTGTTTCAGGGCATCCCGATATCTTTTTTTGTAATACCGGAATGGGGTTGGTTGTTGCACCAAATCTTCCTGATAGTATAAAACAGAAGTTAAAAGATTATCCGGTTAGCTTCATTGAAGGGAATAAACCTGTTGGTAATAAATATCCTGCAACGGCTTCGTACAATGCCGTTGTAACCTCAAAATACCTGATCCATAATCTGAAATATACGGATAGGGCTATCCTTGACAATACCGGAAATCTCATTAAAATAGATGTAAATCAGGCTTATACAAGATGCAACCTACTCCCTTTGAATAAAGACAGTTTTATAACATCTGACAGGGGAATAGAAAAGGTTTTGTTGCAAAACGGTTTGGATACACTGTATGTTGAACCTTCGGATATTCTGTTGCCGGGTTTTCGTAACGGCTTTTTCGGAGGTGCCTGCGGTGTTTATGAGGGAAAGGTTTTTGTTCATGGAAGTTTGGGAAGGTTTAGTGATGGGCACAAGGTGCGATTATTTTTAGAAAAGTTGGAAATGGAGATTGTTGAGTTGTATGATGGAGATTTGTATGACGGAGGAAGTATTTTATTTGTTTTGTGAGATTTTGTGCTTTAGTGCTTTTGTGGCGTTGTTCATTTCTCTATATTATTGCGTCTATATCAATGTTAAGCAGGTTTTAAAATACACAAAAAATATCCATAACATAAAATAATCACGGAATCAGTTTCATTTTTCTTAATTTCGCAGCAAATTTGAAAATCGAAATAATATGCTACGTTCACATACTTGCGGAGAGCTGAAAATCAATAATGCCGGACAGGAAGTTACACTTGCCGGATGGGTGCAAAAATCAAGAGACCTCGGAGGAATGACTTTCATAGACCTGCGCGACAGATACGGGATTACACAGCTTGTATTTAATATGGAGACCGATGCCGCACTTTGCGAAAAAGCACGTAAACTCGGCAGGGAATTCGTGATTAAGGTTACGGGAGAGGTTGCAGAAAGAAGTAATAAAAACCCGAAAATGCCAACCGGCGATATTGAAATAATCGTCAGTGAGTTTGAAATTCTGAATGAATCGAAAACACCTCCATTTACGATTGAGGACAACACCGACGGTGGCGACGAACTGAGAATGAAATACCGCTATCTTGACCTGAGACGTAATCCGGTGAAAAGAAATCTGGCACTGCGACACAAAATTTCAATCGAAACCCGTAAGTATCTTGATACTGAACAGTTTTTTGAAATAGAAACTCCGTTTCTGATAAAATCCACACCAGAAGGTGCACGTGATTTCGTTGTTCCTTCACGAATGCATACAGGACAGTTTTATGCTCTTCCGCAATCACCGCAGACATTCAAGCAACTGCTTATGGTGGCAGGATACGACCGTTATTTTCAACTGGTTCGCTGTTTCAGGGATGAAGACCTGCGTGCCGACCGTCAACCGGAATTTACTCAGATTGACT
>JAOZOC010000315.1 GCA_029933495.1 Bacteroidales bacterium | reverse complement strand
TTTAAACCCAATTATGCGGCAAGCGTCCATGTTTGTCAATAAAATAAATAAAAAACCTGACCGAAAAGACTCCGGTCAGGTAAAAAAATGATCATTACTAATTTTACTAACTTAATTCTTCAACTACTCAGCAGGGAAAATATTTAACTCGGCAACACTATCCCTGATCTGTTTTTCAGTCACACTGTAATCCTGCAGGTTACCGGCAAAGTACTGATCATAGGAAGCCATATCCACAAGGCCATGTCCTGACAGGTTGAACAGAATCGTTTTTGTTTTTCCCTCTTCGCGCGCTTTGTTTGCCTCCTTGATAACCTGAGCTATTGCATGTGTTGATTCAGGAGCGGGAATAATACCCTCAGACCTTGCAAACTTAACACCTGCCTCAAATGATTCCAGCTGGTGGACTGCGGTTGCCTCAATCAACTTATCTTTAAGCAACTGGCTCACAATCGGCCCGGCACCATGATAACGTAGTCCTCCGGCATGAATCTGAGGAGGCATAAAATTGTGCCCAAGTGTGAACATTGGCAGTAGAGGTGTAAGTCCCATTGTATCACCGAAGTCGTAGTGAAATACTCCACGCGTGAGTTTTGGGCAGGATTCCGGTTCAACAGCAACCAGCCTGGTCTTTTTGCCCTGGCATAGGTTCAGTCTGATAAACGGAAATGAGATGCCTGCAAAGTTGGAACCTCCTCCGAAACAACCTATTACGACATCAGGAAAATCATTAGTTTTTGAGAATTGTTTTATTGCTTCTTCACCAATTATAGTCTGATGCAGCAAAACGTGGTTCAGCACACTTCCAAGAGAATATTTGGTATCCGGATCTTTTGCGGCCATCTCCACTGCTTCCGAAATTGCAATACCCAAACTGCCCGGTGAATCAGGGTCTTGCTCAAGTATCTTGCGTCCAACTTCAGTCAGGGTACTCGGTGACGGAACAATCTTTCCACCCCAGGTGTTTACCATTGACTTCCTGTATGGTTTCTGGTTATAGCTGACCTTAACCATAAACACCTGCAGGTCAATATTAAAAAACTGTGTCGCAAAACTCAAAGCACTACCCCACTGTCCGGCACCGGTTTCGGTGGTAATTTTCTTAACACCTTCCTTATAATTATAATAGGCCTGAGGAACGGCGGTATTGGGCTTGTGAGAGCCGGCAGGGCTAACGCTTTCGTTCTTGTAATAAATTCTTACCGGGGCATCAAGCAGCTTTTCAAAGTTTCGTGCCCTGACAAGCGGGCTGGGACGCCATATTCTGTATATATCCTGAACCTCTTCCGGTATCTCAATCCATTTCTCCTGCGACATTTCCTGCTTTATCAACTCCATTGGAAACAAATGAGCCAGGTCATCTGGGCCAAGTGGTTGTTTTGTTCCGGGATGCAAAGGCGGCAGCATCTTATTTGGCATATCCGCCTGAATGTTATACCATTTACGAGGCATTTCGCTCTCTTCAAGGTAAATTTTTCTTGTTCTTGCCATAATTGTAATTTTTATTGATTAATACTAAAATAGTGCAAATAAAAAAGGCGTGCCGTAATCGGCACGCCTTGTAAATATTTTAATAATAAACAGTCGGATTACGTCACTTTCGAAGTTCGTAAAGCCACCACCAATTGTTTAATATGTTATTGTTGTTTTTCATTGTTCGGTTGCAAAAATAATACTTTTTTTAAAAATCAAAGGAAAAAAATAAAAATTAATAAAATTATGATCAAATAGAATATTTTTAAAAATAGCTTGACATCCCAAAAAATATTTTTTATGTTTGCAAACACAACCAACTCAAAAGTTGAACCGGTGAAAAGAACTTCAAACCATAGTATTATCTCTGCCGGCGCAATATTCAGTTATACTGCGTTATGCCTTATATCAACCCTATATATTATAGAATTAATTATTTTTTTGGGTAAAAACCGTTTCATCTGAGTTAGCCTTCTGCACCATAGCCGTGCAGGAGGCAAACAACATATATACATTAAAAGATAAATCAATTGTTAACTATAAAAATTTATAAGAATGAAAAGAATAAGTACTATTTTAATTATTTGTCTTATGGGCCTTTTTTACCAGACTGATGCCCAGATAAAAGTTGACCAAAACGGAAATATATAAAAAATCTTAACCCGTCTTACGGGCTGGATATACATACGGAGATCACAAGGTTTGATGACTGGAGTGACTTTTATATTGATATGAATGAAGGACTGGCAGGTTGTCCCGTAATTTATCCTGCAAAGGACTGGTATTTGCAACTGGGAATGGATTCTCTAAGGATAGGAAACGGATTTTTTGACGCCATACACAGCTATCATTTTATTGAAGACGGGGCAAGTGAGGAAAGCAAGGCAGGATATGAACCTATTTTAAATGTGTTATCGAAGTTAAATGAAATTAACGGTGTAAAATACCACCTTCCCGACAGCCTTCTGACAGGATTACCCGGTTTTGTTCAGCAGCAATATGCAAAAGAGAGATTTGGATTTGTGATTGATGAAATTGAAGCTGTTTTTCCGCAGGTTGTTTTCGAGGACGAAGAAACAGGCGGCAAATACCTGAGCTATACAAGACTTGTTCCGATACTTGTTGAGGCTGTAAAACAACAACAAAAGGAGATAGAGTATCTTTACTCACTGAACGGCGGAGCATCATTTAAAAACTCCACAGGTGAAACCGGAACAGGAATAAAAGATAACGGAAAAACAGGCTGCAGACTTTACCAGAACACTCCCAACCCTTTTAACAAAACCACTGCAATAAAGTATGAACTGAAGAATGATATTGACGATGCCGCCATTTATATTTTCAATATGGCAGGAACTTTATTAAAAACATACAAGCTGAACGGCACGGGAGAAGGCTGTGTAACAATAAATGAAGGCGAACTGAAACCCGGAATGTACTTCTATACACTTGTTGCCGGTGGCACTGAAGTGGACACCAAAAAGATGATATTAACCGATTAAAGCAGGAAGTTATGAAAAAAATATTGACTTTTTTGGCGGTTTTGTCTATCTTTGGCAGTATGATTACTAACATATTTGCACAAGAACATAAATGTCTTCATGATACTATTTATTCATTAACAGTATCACCTATTGCACTACCTGTTGCGATACCAACAAAAGGATGGAATTACGACAGTACGAGCAGTACCGAACTGGATTTTCTGCCTGATAATGGGTGGAATATTTTAGATAATTATCATCATAAAAATGCCAATAATGGATTTAGTAATGATACTTCTTACTGGGATTTAGACAACGGTATTTTAAAACTTTATTTAAAAGATGATTCAATAACAACATTGAATGGTTCTTATGCATTTACGGCAGCAATATTGAAAAGGGACTTTATTAACTTCTCTTATGGTTATTATGAAGTTAGAGTGAAACCTCCTTACGATACAACACTATGTTCATCTTTTTGGGGAATTGAAGGCTCGGGGCCTGATTATAGAGAGATTGACAATTTTGAGTATTTTACAAAAAATCTTCATTCAAATATTTATCATAAATATGATACAACGTCGGCATATTACGGTGAGCAGATGTTTTTCGACACCTCATATTTAAATACGAATGATTGGATAGTTTACGGTTTCGAATGGTTACCCGAAACTTACAGTTTTTATATAAACAATCATTTTATTAGTTCCCGGACCTTTGACAATTCATGTGTGGAAAAAAACTTTAGTCCGATAAAGCACTGGATGTTATGGATTGTAAACTGGGTGTACAATAGCGACCCTTTACCCCCTTTCCCGAAAGTTTTGAAGGCAGATTATATAAGGATATATTATTTGAAAACAAATTCTATAAATTATGATTTCTATGATAACTGGTCAAATTATGATTACGGAGTTTGGCATACGGTCAGACTTGGTAATGCATACAGCGCCATAATTAACGATAATGGCCGCCATTCCGTTTGGGCAACAAGTGGGGTTACTCTTGATAAAGGTTTTGAGGTCTCTCTCGGTACTGAGTTTGATGCACGAATATATAAATAAAATAACATATTTAAAAGTTTTAATATTATGAAAAGAAAATTAATATATTATTTAATAACATTGTTTTCTATTTATTCAGAAACAGGATATACTCAAAATTACATACCTCACGTTTTTTATGGAGAGGATACAATTCTTTATTTTTCGCCATTTGATCTTGTAGATAGTGTTACTTGGGGTACTTATGGCGTGGATATTACGGCAGGAAACGGAGCATTAGACAAATATTACGGACTACCGAATACAGAAGCAATAGTTGAACAACTAGGTGATAACGGCGGTGTTCCCTATCCTGCTATGATATGTGACACACTAACAGCATATGGCTATAATGATTGGTATCTACCATCAATGTGGGAAATAGACAATATTGCTTACAAACAGGATTCTATAATCAGCCTATACAGACCAAGTTATATCTATTGGAGTAGTTATGAAACAGATTCCATATTTGCATACTCTATGTATTTCTATTATCCTGAATGGATGGGAAGTGATATACCAAAGTTTGGACAATGTAAATGCCGCTGCGTCAGAAGGGAATATACAACCCACACATCGGAAACTGAAAACCTTATAAAAGAACTGAAAATAATACCTGATATTACAAAAAATGAGATAAATATCAGGATAA
>JAOZOC010000807.1 GCA_029933495.1 Bacteroidales bacterium | reverse complement strand
CTCTCCCAATATGTACCAGTACAAAAATCTCTCTCAAAATGAGGTGGCTAAAGTACAAAAAAAATTAACCTGAAAGAAATAATTCTATTTTTTTTGGATTTTGTTTTTTTTGATACCACTTATTTTACAAATTCAGGAAGCATCTATTGGTCTGAAGTTGTTATCTCTCCTACAACAGAAGTTGTGAGCAGTTTGATGATTTTTTCTTTATCTGAAAAATTTCCCAGCAAATACATCAGCTTTGCAACAGCAGCTTCAGTTGTAATATCAAAACCTCCCAAAACTCCAATCTCTTTAAGCCTGATACTTGTTTCGTATTTGCCCATAACAACAGAGCCACTCTGACACTGTGAGACATTTACGATTATGAGCCCTTTCCTAATTGCATTTTTAAGTAATTTTATGAACCAATCGAAGTTTGGGGCATTTCCCGCACCGTAAGTTTCTAGGATAACAGCCTTTATACCTTTAATGTTAAATGTTGATCTTACTGTATTTTCTGTGATTCCGGGAAATAATTTCAGTATAGCAATTCCTGGATCAAGGTTTTTAAAGACCTTTAGTTTTTTAAAATTTGGGTTATGAATGGCATTCCTGTTATATTTAATGTACACTCCGGCGTCGGCAAGTACCGGGTAATTTGGTGAGCGGAATGCTTCAAAATCATCAGCATTGAATTTATGGGTGCGGTTTCCCCTGAAAAGCTGATTCTCAAAATAGACACATACTTCAGGAACCAGTGGAGTGTCATCTTCTTTTGCCGCAGCAATTTCAATTGATGTTATAAGATTTTCCCTGCCGTCGGTTCGGGCCATACCAAGAGGAAGCTGTGATCCGGTCAGGATTATCGGTTTATTAAGGTTTTGCAGCATAAAACTTAAAGCCGAGGCAGTATAAGCCATAGTGTCGGAGCCGTGTAAAACTACAAAGCCATCATATGATTCATAATTGTTTTCAATGACTAATGCAAGCTCTGCCCAGAATTCGGGACTCATATTGGATGAATCCATTAGCGGGTCGAAACAAAATGAGTTTATCTCGTAATTCAACAGCTCAAGTGAAGGGATTATCTTAAACAGGTTTTCAAAACGAAAGGGACGCAATGCTCCGGTCTTTGAATCTTTCACCATTCCGATTGTGCCGCCTGTATATATTATAAGTATGCTTGTTTTTGAATCCATATCAAACG
>JAOZOC010000314.1 GCA_029933495.1 Bacteroidales bacterium | reverse complement strand
TTATTTTAAATAGACTGAAAAATAATATTTACCCACTAAAATGGTAGTAGAACCAGATAATTTGACAAAATAATTAGTTAACATTGATTTGCTTTCTATCTTTGCATCCAATTATTTAGATTTTTGTATATTTAAATCCATATTTTATGAAAAAATTATTTGTCCTCTTAATATCAATCGCACTATTTTCTTCATGCAATAATAACGGCGATAATAAAAATTCATCTGAAGCTAATTCAGGCAATACTAATTATACTATCAGCGGTACAATTGATGGTGATTTTGCAGGTGCTGTCTATCTTAAAAAGCGTGGTGAGGGTGATTGGATATTGCTGGATTCAACTACTGCACAAAACAATGCTTTCGAATTCAAAGGAAGTGTTATTGATCCTGAAATATATTATATTCAATTCGAGGGAAATAATCAATATTGCAGACTTTTTGTCGAAAATTCAGAGATAGGCATAAAGGTAAATATCAACGATATAAGAAACCCGGAAGTAACCGGATCAGAATCTGATAAAAAATTTAAAGAATTCCAGGAACAATCATCTGCATACGAGGCGCAGCTAAATGAGATGTGGGGTAATATGAAAACGGCAAAGCAGGCCGGCGACGACGCTACAGCTAAAATATGGGAAAATAAACTGGATAGTGTTGATGCTTTACGACAACAATTTGCCCTTGATTATGCAACGGAAAACAATGAGTCCATAGTTTCAGCATTTGTGGTTTATCTCAACTCATACAGCTACGATGAAACACAACTGGAGGCAGTACTTAACAATTTTAGCCCGGAAGTTAAAAACTCGGAATACGCAAAAACTCTTCAGGAAAAAGTAAATATTATGAAAAAGGTTGCAATCGGTAAAAAGGCAACCGACTTTACAATGAATGATACAGAGGGAAATCCTGTTACCCTTTCATCTCTTTATGGTAAATATCTGTTAATTGATTTCTGGGCAGCATGGTGTAGCCCCTGCCGTGCAGAAAATCCAAATCTTGTTGCTACATATAATAAATACAAAGCCAAAGGATTTCAAATTCTTGGAGTTTCTTTTGATAAAACTAAGAATGACTGGCTAAAAGCCATTAAAGATGACCACCTTACCTGGCTTCAGGTTTCTGACCTTAAAGGATGGGGCAACGAAGCAGGAAAACTTTATGGTATTGGTTCTATTCCTTCAAATGTTTTATTGGATCCCGATGGAGTAATTATTGCAAAAGGGCTTCGTGGCGATGATCTTAACAATAAACTGAAAGAAATTTTCGGGGAGTAAATGCCTCAGATTTAAAAATTTTGACTCACCCCCATACGCATCAACTTAAGACTGTAAACAGCAGATTTACAGTCTTAAATTGACACGTACTGTATTCTTCCTCTTTATCTCTAGTAGATATGGAGTTGAGACCCTATTTTAACTCCCAGGGAAAAATATGTTTAATCCCCTGATATTCTGAAAATTTGATATCATCAAGAGAGATAACTGTCTTTTCATAGTTGTCTTTAATCATCAATAAATTTCCGAATTCGCGCTCAGCAGTCTTTTTATCACTTAATAAATAGGCAACCTGAAAATATAAGGTTTTGCCACCTTTTTCAGCAACAAAATCTATTTCGTTTCCATTAATAACTCCTACAGATACTTTATATCCCATCCTCTTAAGCTGTACAAATACATAGTTTTCAAGGTTATATCCAATATCAGAAGGATAAAAACCGAATAAATAATTTTTAAATGCCAGATCGTTTAGATAATACTTCCTGACACCGGCAAGAGATTGCTTACCTCTTATCTGGTATCGCTCAACTTCGTGAATAATAAAAGTATCCACTAAATAGGAAACATAAGACGATAAAGTCTCATAATTTGTTTTTCTCTGCTGACTTTTAAAATATTTTACAATTCTTGATATTGAAGTAAGATTTCCAATATTTACAGTTAAAAATTTTAAAATATCTTCGAGTAATGATACATCTTTTACTTTATATCTTTCTATAATATCACGAAGAATAATTGTATTTTTCAAACTTTCAACATAATGTTCTGTTATTTCATCTTCTTCAAAATGAAGTGTTTCAGGTAAGCCGCCGGTTTGTAAATAAGAAATAAAAGTCTTTTTGTCAGCAGGCAAATTTTTGTATTCTGAAAACTCAAAAAAGCTAAACGGATAAATATCAAATTCAACATATCTACCCGAAAGCAGAGTAGCAAGTTCACCCGAAAGTAATTGTGAATTTGAACCTGTAATGAAAAGCTCATAATCCTGCGTAAAATCCTGAGCATAATTATTAACAATGGTTTCCCAGGCTACAATGTTCTGAATTTCGTCCAGAAAAAGATATATTTTTCCTTTGGGACGTATTTTCTTCTTATAAAACTGAAACAGCTTATCCAGATCATCAGCCGTTTTAATATCTTCAAATGCAAGATATTCCTTATTCAGATAAAATATATTCTTTGGATTTACTTTCTTTCCGATGACAAGAAAGTTCATTATTTGCCTGAGAATATAACTCTTCCCTACCCGCCTTTGTCCAACAAGTACTTTAATTAGTTTATTATCAAGATATTTACTAATCCTGTCAAGATATTTGGAACGCTCGAATCCAATCGAAAAAATTTCACCGTTCCAATAATTATATTGCCGTATTTTGTCGAAAATCGTTTCCATAAAAATTCAATTGTATTTGAAAATTTTACAAAAATAACAAATAATTAAAACACACTTGAAACTTTTATAAAATTTTTTCAAGTAAAACTGAAAAATGAATCTATTTTGGATTTTTTTCAATCCACATTTCGCGGAAAGATTTAGGAGCAACTTTTGGAACCTCACGACGTGGACCCCATAACTTCTGGAAAAAGGTACGTAATACAAAATTCTTATAACTTGCTTTGAAGAAATCCATTCTGTTTCTTTTCATCATTGTTTTTGTCCAGCCATAAACCATAAGTCTATCCATCTGGCCCATATAGCCTTCTTTTACAATATCATTACGATTATAAAGCAGCAGTTCGTGTAAGGGAATTTTCACAGGACAAACCTCAGTACAGGCACCACATAATGATGAAGCAAAACAAAGATGTTTATAATCATCCATACCTTTCAAAAACGGAGTGATTACTGAACCTATTGGCCCGCTATATGTTGTCCCGTAAGTATGCCCGCCAATATTTTTATATACAGGACAAGCATTCAGACAAGCTCCGCACCTAATGCAGGAGAGTGCAACCCTTTGAACCTCTTTCTTTAATAACTCCGAACGATTATTTTCAAGAAGTATAAGATACATTACCTCAGGACCATCTGTTTCACCCTCTTTTTTCGGGCCTGAAATAATAGAATTATAAACAGTCATATTCTGACCGGTTCCATGTGTTGACAGCAATGGCCAGAACAAATCCAAATCTGATATAGATGGAATCAATTTTTCAATCCCTACAATAGCAATATGAACTTTTGGAAAAGATATCGACATCAACCCATTGCCCTCATTCTCAGTTAAGCATACCGAACCTGTGTCGGCAATCAAAAAATTCCCTCCTGTTATTCCAATATCGGCATTAATGAATTTATCTCTGAGTTTTTCTCTTACATAGTTAGTCAGCTCTTCAGGAGTGCTTTTTAGGGGTGTATCAAATTTTTCGTGAAAAAGCTCTGCAATATCTTCTTTCGACTTATGCATAGCAGGCGTGACAATATGATATGGTTTTTCGCCTGCAATCTGAACAATATATTCACCAAGATCTGTTTCAACTACTTCTAATCCATTTTTTTCAAGAGCTTCATTTATCTCTATTTCTTCAGTAGTCATCGACTTGGACTTAACAACATGTTTTGCATCATATCTCTTCATGATGGACAAAATCTCATCTACTGCTTCGTCACCATCAGTAGCCCAAATTATTTTCCCTCCGTTATTTTCAAAATTTGCAGCAAATTCTATCAGGTATTTCTCAAGTTCATTTACAACCCTGTGTTTTATAGCGGCTGCCCGTTCACGGGCAAGCTCCAGGTTTTGATATTGCTTCTTTCCTTTTTTTACTGCAACATCATATTTCGACATATTAAACCTGATCTTGCTTCTATGCTCAAGATCAAAAGCTTTTTTCTCTGAATCGCTTATAAAATTCTTGTAAATATGCTGCATTAAATAATATTTTTTAATCCTATAAAGGGATTTTATCAATTCTTACCTGATGTCTCCCGCCTTCAAATTCTGTATTAAAAAAGATTTTTACCATTTCAACTGCGGTGTCAAAATTAACAAACCTTCCGGGTAAAGCAATAATATTTGCATTATTATGCTCACGGGTAAGTTTAGCCTGCTCTGTATCCCAACATAAAGCCGACCTTATCTTCTGATGTTTGTTTGCAGTCATATTAGCTCCCTGACCACTACCACATATAACAATTCCCTTTTCGTACAGGCCGTCATTTACCGATTTTGCTACAGGATGAATATAATCCGGATAATCGACACTTTCTGTTGAATAGGTACCAAAATCTTTAAATTTATAACCTGCTTCTGAAAGATTTTTAATCAGATATTGTTTTAATTCAAACCCGCCATGGTCTGATCCTATTGGGATTATTCTACTATTTTCGCTCATGTTAACAACTAAAATATTAAACAAAAATAGTTATTAATTATATATATCT
>JAOZOC010000015.1 GCA_029933495.1 Bacteroidales bacterium | reverse complement strand
TATGAAAAATCAAATTTTTCTTTTGTTTGTATTTGTTTTTCCAGTATTCTTCGTATCGAATGCATCAAACATAATTATAAACTCTGAAAAGAAAACAGAATTAAAAATAATTGAAAATACATATACTGTATTACGATTGGGAAATACTGTGTCAGGTTTATCTTTAAAGGAAGTAAATACAAAGAACGGAATATATGTAAAGGCAGAGATAGCAGGCTATGGTGTATCTCTTTCTGTAGGGGATCCTGAACTTCCCGTACTGAATAGACTCATTGAGATTCCTTATGCAGCAACTGTTGAAACGGAAATCATCCGTTCGTCATACAAAGATTATGATTTGTCGGCTCTTGGATTTTCCGGCACTATCATTCCTTCGCACGGCCCCATTTCGAAAGATATTTATAATCAAAAACCGATTGAATATTTTGAAAACGCGCAAACCTATTCATCAAATAGCTTTATCGGACAAGAAAATGTTAGTATTGAGATATTGGGAATTATGCGTGGAGTCCGTATAGGAAGGCTTAGAATTGCACCTGTGCAATATAATCCCACAACAAGAACCATCAGAGTATTCGATGAATTGGTGATAAAGATAACATTCAAAAATGGAGATATCACACTTACTAAAAGTTCAAAGAAAAATCTTTTTTCTCCATTTTATGAAAATATCCATTCAAAACTTCTCAACTATAAACCTTTGGCTCCTGATGAGTTAATTTTGAGCTCCCCGGTTACTTATGTTATTATCTCCGACCCAATGTTTTATGACGACCTTCAACCATTTATACAATGGAAAACAAAAAAAGGGTTTAGGGTAATAACAGGCTATACTGATGATCCGGAGGTTGGTAATACAACGGAATCAATAAAGGCATATCTTGAAAATCTGTATAATAATCCGCCCACAGGTTATAATCCACAAAGTTTTGTCCTGTTTGTAGGTGATGTGGCTCAGATACCTGCTTTTTCAGCAACTGCAGGATATCACGTAACCGACCTTTATTATGCCGAATATACCGGAGATTTATTCCCGGAATGTTACTACGGACGCTTTTCAGCTAACAGCTCTGTTGAATTAGAGCCCCAGATATTGAAAACACTTGAGTATGAAATGTACCAGTTTCCTGAACCGGCTTATCTTGATTCGGTAACGCTTATTGCAGGTGTAGCACCAGGTTATGATACTATTTGGGGAAATGGTCAGATTAATTATATGGTAGATAATTATTTGAATCAGAATAATGGAATTTTTCCGCATATCTACACACCTCCCTTCTCTCCCGACACAAATTACACTGACCTTATAGTTCAAACTTTTAATAATGGTACTTCATTCGTAAATTATACCGGTCATTGCAGCATGTTTGGCTTTTCAAGTCCACCATTAAATATCGGGCATATTGCTGATTTTACAAACGAACATAAATATCCTCTCGTTGTTGGAAACTGTTGCTCATCAGCTTCCTTTCAGGCCTCTTGTTTCGGAGAAGAAATTGTCAGGGTGGCTGATAAGGGAGCCTTAAGTTATATTGGTGCAGCAAATAGCACTTACTGGGATGAAGATTATTGGTGGATGGTGGGATTTAAAGATATTTCTTCAAGTCCTCAATATAATAGTGATAATTTGGGTTTGATTGATAGCTGGTTTCATACAAACGGAGAGCCTACAAATGAGTGGTTTATAACACAGGGGCAGTTTACTGCTGCCGGAAATCTTGCTGTTACGCAGTCAGGCTCAAGTATGAAAACATATTATTGGGAGGCTTATAATCTTCTTGGCGACCCCTCGGTGATGATTTATGTTCCTGAACCACCTTTACCCTCAGTCACCTATGAACCATCCATATCACCCGGTACTGAAACTTTTATTGTTACTGCCGAGCCATGGCTTTATGCTGCAATATCAATGGATGGCACTTTGCATGGAGCGGCGTTGGCAGATGAAAATGGAATTGCCGAGATCGAGATTTTTACTCCATTTACTGTAGCCGGTACGGCAGATGTTGTTGTTACAGGCCAGAACAGGCAACCATTTTTCGGAACTGTTCAGGTTGAAGCAGCACAAGGCGCGTTTGTTTTATTACAGTCGTTTGAAATAGACGACTCAAACGGAAATAATGATGGTAAAGCCGATGCCGGAGAAAATATTTTACTCAATGTCACACTTTTTAACTTCGGGAACACCGCCTCAAATGATTTATTGGCAACTCTATCTACTGCCGATTCTAACATTACCATAACAGAAAACACCAACAACTGGCCATATTTAAACCCCGGTGCTTCGCAACTTAAGAATGCCGCTTTTTCGTTTGATGTAGGTGAATTTTTTGTTAACGGCCACATTGCAGAGTTTAATTTGGAAATAACTGATGGCTCTGATATATGGAATTCAGGGTTTTCGGTAACACTCCACTCTCTGATAACAGAGTTGCCTGAATTACAAACTACTGAACCAATCACAGGTATAATAATCTATCCAAATCCGTTTAAAAATCAGCTTACTGTTAAATACGAACTGGCAGAAACTGCTGAAGTTAGTATTTCAATTCTTGATTTGATGGGGAAGCAATATTACACCATCAAGCCCATTTACATACAGACTGCGGGAAAACATAAAATAGTGCTTAATGTCGGTGATATACGACCGGGAGTTTATCTCTGCAAAATCCAATCCGGAAATCACACAGTTATTAAACGAATTGTACTTACCAGGTAGCTCTGTTGAAGTCTAAAATGGCAAATCATCTCCTGTATCCGAATCAGCATCAAGGAATTCGGGAGGTGCAGCCTCGGGTGGAGGTGTATCAAGTCCCGGAAGATTGGATGAGGCTGATTGTTTAACAAGACGCCAGGCTTTCACATCAGTGTACCAGCGCCCGTTATACTCACGGCTTTCGATATTTATGCTTACAGTTACAGCATCATTTTCTGCAAAGCTTTTTAAATCTATCTTATCTCCCCAAACAGAAATACAAACCTTTTTGGGATACTGGTCTTCTGTTTCAATAACAAAATCCTGCTTTTTCCAGGTACCGTTTCTTCCTTCGCCTGTTACTTCGGGTAATACTTGTACTATTTTTCCTGATATTTCCATTGTGATAGTTATTATGAATTCTGTTTACAAAAATAGAGATAAATTATCAATTAATTCGGATTCCAATTCTTGGTCTTGATAATAAACTGCAATTCACCGTTCGTCTCCTTAAGGTCGAAATATTCAGGGTCGTATTCTTCGCCAAGCCATTCCAACATCCCCAGATACTCAGGATGATTTTTATCCTTCATTATTTCAACCAAATTATTATATCCCGGAAAACCCATAATATCCTCTGGCGGACAGTTTCTTTTGCCTCCAATGCAGGCCGGGTAAGTTTTATTCTTGTTTACAGGAGTTATTTTCTCAACACTAATTTCATGTTCCCAGTTATCGCCAAAATCATACAGGTATTCAAACTTCATCTTTTCAGCATCAAGAAGTCGCGAGAGCTTGACTTCCTTTGATTCCAAAGTACCTTCCGGAGCCATCCCATCTTCTGTAATTCCTATTTTATAACCACCCACCCTGAACTCAAACAGGTGAGCATTCCACCAACCCATTGCTATTTGTATAACGTGGTGAAGTTCGTAAAAAGTGATGTCATCTTTTACCTCTATCATTCGCCATATTGGCGGTTTGATTCTTTTGAGAGTAATTTCCAGTTGTAAGATATTTGTCGGCATTTTATTAAGATTCTAATTAGAATATTGCAAAAGTAAAACTTTTTAATATTATTTAAAATAATTATTCCACAATTTTCCCAATCAAATCCGGGTCTTCTCCCTTTTCAATATCAGTTATTTCGACAATTGAAAAGTCCTTCTGCTTTGTTGTTTTCGAGGCTCTGAATCTAATTGGAATATAGTGCTCACCATAGCCACTTGCAAAACCCTTTTCATCAATCTTTTCAACAAATACTTTTTGTTGCTTGCCAATAAAAGAATTTCTGTATTTGCGTTTATTTTTTTCGGCTAAGTTCCTAACGATGATGCTTCGTTTTGTTTTAATTTTCTCCGGTATCTGGTCGGGCATCCGCTCGGCTCGTGTACCTTTACGTATAGAATATTTAAAAGTATGGATATGGCTAAACCCGAACTCTTCAACCGTCTGAAGTGAAAGTTGGAAATCCTGCTCCGTCTCGCCAGGGAAGCCCACCATCAGGTCGGTAGTAAAGTTGAAATCGGGGATGCGCTTACGGATTTTATTTACCATCAGCCTGAAATCGTTGACGGTGTAAGTACGACGCATCCTTTTTAAAATTTCATCGGAGCCACTTTGAATACATAGGTGGAGATGAGGTGTTAGTTTGGGATTTGAAAAAAGATTGAAGAGTTTATCCCCGAAACCTTCCGGCTCAATAGATGAGATACGTACCCTGAAATCTCCGGGAATGGAAAGCACTTTCTCCACAAGGTCTTCAAAGTTTATCCCATCAGCATCATACCTTCCGATATTAACACCTGTAATAATAATTTCTTTATAGCCGTAATCCAAAACTTCCCTGATGTTTTTCTCAATATCTTTCCAGTGACGACTAACTGCTTTTCCCCTCACAAAGGGCACAATACAAAAAGTGCAATAGTTGTTACATCCGTCCTGTATTTTTATCAGGCTACGTGTATGAAATCCTTCTTCAACAGTACCAAACCCAAAACGGTCACGATTTAACTCACTGGTAGTAATTATCTCCCCCTTAAAGTGGCTGTCTAGCAGATGGAAAATATCACTTTTCTGTTCGTTATCCACAACATAGGTTATCCTATCCTCTTTCTCCAGTTCAGCTTTTTTATTTGTAGCCATACAACCTGTAACTACCAAAACGGCATCACTTTTTGTTCTGGAAGCTTTATTAGTTTCCTGCCGCGATTTTTTATCACTATGATTTGTTACGGTACAGGTATTTACAATGTATGCATCTGCTTCACTATGAAAGTCAACCACCTCGTAACCGGCATTACGAAATTGAGAAACCAGGGCATCTGTTTCAAATATATTCAGGCGGCAGCCGAGAGTTTTGAATGCTATGCGTTTTGTCATTGTAGATTCAAGGCTTTAATGATTATTTTCAATTATTTTCCACTCTCCCTTTTTTGTTGATCCGATATGCCGAATAATACCTTTCTTGCGCAATCTGTCAAGATGATATTTAATACCATCTGCTGAAATCCCTATTTCCATTGCTAATTCTTTCCGGGTCATTTCAGGATTCTTCTTAATCAGCCTTATAATAGTTTCTTGGGTAGTTTCTTGGGTAGTTTCTTGGGTAGTTTCTCTTTCAAAAAGAGGAGTTCTTTTAAAAGTTACAGTGAAAAAACTATCATTAAAATCGAAAACCGCAGGAGGATTATTATTTTCCAATAAAGAATGTTTAATTCTGTTAATACCGGTTCCCATTTTTTCAATTAATCCTGCCCTATGCAATAAAGATGCAACTATCGGATTTCTTGCAACACTTCTCGTTCCAAACTCTTTAGCAGTAAGTGGTTTTGGTAATCCACCCGGATTTGAAATTTCAACCCTGTCGTCAAAAACTTCAATCATCACATTACTACCGGAAATAAAATAATTTCGGTGGCAAACAGCATTAATAATCGCCTCCCTCAGAGCTATTTCCGGAATTTCTAAAATTTCATTACGTATTAGCCCTGATATTATATATCTCAGATTAAGATGTTTTTTTAAAAATATTTCAGCATCACTAATGTTTTGAATAATATTACCTGTAAGTTCTTTTCTGTCTAAAACCGTAACCTTTTCCAAACCTTTGTATAATGCACAAGTGATGCTTGATTGTATAATAAATTGAACAGGCTCCCTCGAAAAAAACAAGCATCCTGCATTATTCAACAACGGAAGGTTATTTTGAAAAACCAAAACATCAAGATTATATAAAATGTTCTCATCTTTAATAACTCTTGGGATACCGGTAAGCAATAAAAATTTTTCAAAAGCAATATTGTCAAAATCTTTACTAAAGTTAACTTTTGTATTTATTGTTTCATCAAAACGTACATATCCTTCGCTTTGGAACATCTCCCTTATTTCAATAGTGCTCATTTTTTGAGTATTAGCACCATTGCGGATAAAAAACCCTTTGGAACTCCTATAAGGTTTGTTTTTGCCTTCTTTAACATTAATAATCACAATATTCTCAAATACTTCTATATCTAAGTCAATTGGAGGATCACAATTTGTAGCAATAGTTTGTATGTTTGAAAATAGTGTATTTGTAACTTTGACACCTTTAATACTCCCATAATCACTAATTCCAATAAAGATACGGCCGCCAGCCGAATTTGCAAAAGCAGTTAACTCTCGTGCAATTTCGGAAGTCAGGCTTTCTTTAAATTCAATCTTGTAACCTTCCCCTTCTTTGATAATAATTTTTAACTCTTCTATGGTCACAAACTAATCGTATTTTAATACTTAACAGTAATAAAGTTCAGAGCAAAGATAAGAAAAATAACAAAGTTAAATGACAATCTCCCCTGCAACAGAAAATTCCGTTGCAGCGTTAATTTTAATATCAATTATTTTTCCAATTAATGAATCATCCGTTGCCGGAATGCGCACATTTATCTTGCCTTCGGTTAATCCAGCCAGAAACTTTTGGTTTCGTTCCTTACCTCTGACCAATACACGATAGGTTTTATCTAACATCTCTTTATTTTTTTCAAATGAGACTCTCATCAGGTCATCAGTAAGCTTATGAAATCTTTGTTTTTTAATCTGCACGGTAACATCATCCTCCCACTTTGAACTTGTGGATCCGGGCCTGACAGAATATTGGGCAATGTAAGCCATATTAAACCGAAATTCATCCATAATTTTTCTTGTATTTTCAAACTGCTCCTCCGTCTCTCCGGAAAACCCTACTATGATATCAGTAAAAACCGTTGCCTTCGGAAGCAATGTTCTGATACTGTTCATAATTTTTCTAAAATCATCAACTGAATATTTACGGTTCATCCTGTTCAGTACCTTATCGTCACCCGATTGTATAGGTATGTGAATCTGTTTGGCGAGATTTGGGTATCTGGCAATAACTTCAATTACATCTTTAGTCATATCTCTTGGATGTGGTGATGTAAAATAGACCCAAAACTCCTTACCTGATTTTTCACCCATCTCACCAATTTTTCTTAACAATTCAGGGAAATCAATTTCATTACCTTTTTTATCAAAACCGTAAGAATTAACATTTTGTCCAAGTAGAGTTATTGTTTTATAGTCTCTGTCAATCAGCGACTGCACCTCATTCAAAATCTCATTTGAAGGCCTGGAAACCTCCCTGCCACGAGTATAGGGCACAGCACAAAAAGAGCAGAACTTATCACAACCATTCTGAATAGGAACAAATGCCTCAAACTCTGATGTATATTCAGGATTGATATGCCAGAAATCGAAAATATGCTCATTGAGTTTCAGCGAATTTGCTTGCTGCTGCAAATTTTTTAGGCGATCGTTATGATATACAATAGTTTCCTGTGATTGCTGCAGGCCGACCGGAGTTACAATTCCGTATTGAGAAATCATTTCGGGTAATTGCTTCAGCTCACTCATTGGAAAGACTATGTCGAATAGCTTCATAAACTTCACCTTATCGGCAGGCAGAATGCAGCCTGTTAAAAAGGTCAGAAGATTCTGTCTGTCTTTACGCTTGTTCCACTTATGAATTCTCGAATAGACCTTATCGATTGCTTTTTGTCTTACTGAGCATGCAAGAATTCCAAGAAGATTTGCCTCCTCTTCGTTATCAGTCCAGGTGTATCCCATACGCTCAATGACCGGCCTTGTGCGCTCACTGTCAGACATATTCATCTGGCAACCAAGTGTTATTATATGGTACTTCATAATAAATTCAATATAGCAATATAGATAAAATCAATAATAAACTGGCAGCTACATTTTATTAAAGCACAGAAAGAACAATAAGGCCTTGGAATTGTTCAGGATGGAGCTTAGAATTCGAGCAGAACCTTTTCAAAAAGAACCGGAATCCGGCAATGCCATCCAAACTTATCCTGTATTTTAACCCTTAATGCATCAGAAGCCTGTGGCTCACCATGGACAATAAAAACATTCTCCGGTTTATTTTTAATTCCCGACATCCAGGATAGAAGCTCACCCTGGTCAGCATGTGACGACATTGTTTTGATATGCTCAATTGTGGCCTTTACCTTAAAATAATGACCATGCAGTTTTATCTCTGCACTTCCGTCGCTAAGCTGTCTTCCACGTGTACCTGTTGCCTGAAAGCCCGGAAGAACAAAAGTTGCAGCAGGATTTCCCAATTGCTTCTCAAGATAATGTAAAATACGGCCGCCATTCATCATCCCGCTTCCGGCAATAATAATTTTTGGAGATTTATCTTTAGCGAGATGATATGTTTCCTTAACAGATTTTACCAGTCGTGTATCTTTAAAAACCTCTCTGAAAATTCCTGGATCAAGATTGAGCCATTGGGGATATTTCAAAAAGAGTCGGGTTACATCCAGCCCCATAGGACTATCAAGATATACTGGCAAATCAGGAATTTTCCCTTCCTCTTTTAGTTTCCAGATGGCATACATAAAGTCCTGTGCACGGTCAACCGAAAAACTGGAGACTATGAGTGGTCCGTGATTAGAAACAGCATTATTAATGATTCTTTTCAAAACATTTTCTGAAGATATTTCAGGATGTAATCTGTCGCCATAGGTTGATTCTACAAAAAGGAAGTCCGCCTTATCCGGTTTTTCACCATGTACTAGCATAGGATCATTCGGTCTTCCGATATCGCCTGAAAATACAAACCTTTTACCTTTAATATCCAATTCGATAAAAGAGGCACCTGGTATGTGGGCATTTTTTCTGAACCGAAATTTTATTTTTTCATTCAGTTGAATAAATTCCTCAATTGGCTGTGGCGACATCAAAGGAATTGTTTTTTCTACATCCTTCAAATCGTACAAAGGCATTGCCGGGGAATGCTTTGAATACCCTTTTGAGTTTGCGCGTGCGGCATCCTCTTCCTGAATTTTAGCACTGTCGCTCAGTATAATTTGAGTAAGATCGGCTGTTGGTTCTGTACAATATATCGGGCTGTTAAATCCCTGTTTTACCAACCGGGGAAGGTAGCCGATATGATCGAGATGGCCATGTGTTAGAATTACACAGTCAATTCTGGAAGCAGGGAAAGGAAAGGTCATCCAGTTGCGTGCTCTCAACTCTTTCAAGCCCTGAAACAGACCACAATCAATAAGAAAATGGTACCCATCAATAGAAAAAAGATATTTTGAGCCTGTAACCGTCCCTGCTGCTCCGAGAAACTGTATGTAATTTTCTTCTTGTGCTGCCATAGTTTGATTTTTTAAAGTGTAAAACTATGGAAAATTATTCAGATAAACGGGAAATAATAAAATAGCGCCTAAAAATATCTATCTAAATTTACTAATGAATTCGTGATTTATTAACCCTTATCCCCACAAGCAAAACCACACTTGCAACGATAAAAGCAGGAATAAAGGATGATTTTGCCTGAAACTGTTCCGGGGTAACAGTTCCCCAAACAAAGAAAAACAGGTTAACTACAAAACCGGAAATAATGCTGTAAATTGCTGCCATTCGATATTTGTAAACATCATCTTTTATAAGGGCAAGAAATGTAACCGGAACAAAAATCACAATGGTTGCAATCCCCACTACCATCAAATCAACGATTTTTGGCAAAACCAAAGCCATTGCGAGGGCAACCAGACCAAAAATAACGGTAGCAATTCTTATCTGTTTGTAAACGTGCTTTTTATCTGTGAGAGAAGCCTTTTTGCGCCATCCGGCAAAATCTCTTACCGCTGAAATTGACACCAGGTTGAGAAAGCTATCACCTGACGACATTAAAGCCGACATTAAGCCGACAACAACAAAACCAAGAATAAACTCTGCAATGTGCTGTTTCATAAATACATTTGTGACATCAATTGCATTCAGAAAATGTAAACCAATATCGCTATGTCTTTCAAGAAACAGATAAGTAACATCATTTGCTTCAATGGTATCACCAAGAACTATTCGTAATGTCATCCCAACAAGAGGGAAAATAATATAAAAAGGCAACATTCCAAGTCCGGAAATAATACTTACCCGTTTAGCTGTTTTTCCATCTTTGGCAGCAAGTATCCGTTGCCAAAGATCCATACGGATTAATACCGAAGGGGAAAGGAACAACGGTAGCGCAATTAAAAATACCCAGCCATAAAAGGTACCATTCAGCATATTCTCCGGCAATTCGTTAAGCCTGGTTAATCCTTCCGTGTCTTCGTATATTCCGGGAATAAAAATGGCAATGATCATAAAAATGATGATAAGAAATTGTATCATATCCGTAATTATAACTCCCGACATACCGGCAATTGCAGTATAGCCAATAACGACAAGGCATGAGATTATAGCCGCCGGAATATAATCAATCGTAAAAGCAAATTTCAACAAGGCTGCCATTCCCACAAACTGAGCCGACAGCAAAAAGAAGAAAATAAAGATATTGGTTCCGCTAACTGCTGAGGAAAACAGGCGGGCAAATTTTGGATCATCAGGATTAGTGTATCTGTTATTCAAATATTGCGGAAAGGAATAAAGGGTTTCCCTGCGTCCGGTTTCATTCATTTTGGCTGCAAAACGCGACAATATGAAAAATCCAATTACATAGGCCACTCCAATACCAACAGCGGCCAGACCTGATTCGTAGCCCATGGCCATTAAACCCATTGAAGTTCCTCCCCCGACAAAAGTGGCAAGGGTGGTTGCTACAAGCGGAAAAGTCTTTGTCTTCCGGTTGTTAACAAGATAACTCTCCATGTCTGTGGTATTAACATGCCTCAGGGATAGAACAAGAATCAAAATGAGGTAAACTACAATCCAGAAGATAATCCAGGCCATAATAAACGATTAATTGAAATAAATATGAATTGCAAATATAAGGATTTTCCGAAACCGTATATTATAACCCTAGAATGCTATCACTATTATTTTATTGGGAGCCTGGCCGGGTATTTAATTTTGAGGATGATAAAAAACTATTCAATGAAAGATGATTAAAGTTTGATTCCCATTCCTGATATTTCATTTCCGTACATTAATTTTTCTAATACCAGAAAATGGCTTTCCATCTGAAGAATAACCCCGCACAATGATATCGTAATTACCTTCGCAGTCGGAAGTATAGAAAGTGATTTTCGTTCTCTTCGACTCAATTGTGACATTTGGATTCCAATAAAGCATATTTCTCAAATCGGGGATACGACTCTCTTTTTCAATCTCTGACGGATAAAGCTTTTGATAGAGTTCTTTTTCTTTTGAAATAGTTTGATATTCCATAAATACAGCTTCGTCAGGTAGCTGCAGCCCTGCAAAATTCTCAGTTTTAGTAGTAATCATTATTATTCCGTTAAAAGCATGATCTCCGAGAACATAAACCTTGTTAACAACTTCAATTTTTTCAATCTGTGCCGGATGCATATCTAACAATATGTTAATATTAAAAACAGGGACATTGTCAATCAACGTGAGCGGTTGTCCGGGAAGCTCCTGATTGAGTTCATTAAGAACCTGGAAATAGTAATTCTGATCTTTCTTTCTAATCTTAACATTTGGAACTATCTCGGTAAAAACCTCATTAATGGTTTTAAGCGTAATAAAATCAGCCAAAACAGTTTTATGGATGATATCTCCGAAGGTTTTATTTTCCTTTATTGGATAAATTGATTGTTCAGGTTTCTTTTCCGTCGAAAACTCATCATTCAACTGAAAATTGAGATACAATTCTTCAAGAAACGATTTATCATTAATTGTAAATGGAAATCGGACATGAACAATATGTGGATAATCAGTCATAAAATCCTGCTCTACAAGTATTTTAGTTTTAACTGAATCCTGTACTGCCGGACAAATATACACATCCTGAACATCTGAAAGACCATTTAAAGAGAATATAAACTCTCCATCAGCTTTTGTTTTCTGAATATGAAGTTGCGGGTTGTCGAATAAAACTGAAAGATAGACGGGAACTCCTCCCACAGGCATATCGGTTCTTTTGTCAAGAATCACACCACTTAAACTTACCTCTCTCACGTCAGGAATATATTTCATTTTACACGAACTCAGACTGTTTATTTTTTGATAAAATGCAGGTGTGTTCAAATAATCGTGATAAAGTACCAATGCTGAATCAATTTGTTGTTTAATAGCAGGACTTTTGGAATACACTGAAGGCAAGTCTTTTAGCAGCCACGGATTTTTGATATAGACATCGGGTAAACTATTATTGATGCCGGGGAAATATGTTCCGTGTTTTACTACGGCGACAGATACAAAACAGTCGTCGGTTACCTTAAATTCCGGATTAATTTCCGTTTCAACAGGCTCCCTGATGCTAAAGACAGAATCTTTTAAACTCAGCGAAACTTCATTTGGATTATCATTTAAAATATAAAAGGCTGAGATATCTTTGATTTCACCATAAGCATCATACAGCACAAAATAATTCAATCCGTCTAAACTTTCTTTTTTTTGTATTCTGACTTTGTATTTTTTACTGTTTTGAAGTTTATTTTCCCAGACAGGATTCAAATTTCCCGAAAATATTCTAAGGATATAACTGACTTTTTCGTCAGAATAACCTGAAGAGTCCGCTATTAAATATATAATATCTTCAGTTTCATCAGTAATAACAATACTTTCAGATTTTTTATTTTTTTCAGATGGTTGTTTATTATTGATGAAACTGTCATTTTCTTTCATCGGAGGCAACATCGGATTAACAATAACGACTGGAATTGAAGTTATGGCTTCAGCCGGAAAATTTCTTTGATACCTCGTATATACCCTCATAAT
This sequence comes from Bacteroidales bacterium, assembly GCA_029933495.1. Classification (GTDB taxonomy): domain Bacteria; phylum Bacteroidota; class Bacteroidia; order Bacteroidales; family JAADJA01; genus JAADJA01. Next base: position 3,895 of record JAOZOC010000015.1, on the reverse strand, counting down.
ATAAATTCCTGACCTAATATCATCCGGTATTTTTATTGCTCCTGAAGTTTTGTTATTTGAAAGTGAATATTTACCCTTTGCCACTACAGTACCTGCATCATCAAATAATTCGAGATACAGGATGTTGCTTTGTTTTTGTTCAGGGAAAACACCATTAATAAAATAATCGGCATTGAACCATATATTCTCACCTGCAATATAAACATTGCGGTCTGTTACCAGAAAGATGTTTTCATAATTTCCGATACCGGAAACAAACTTCTCTGTTGACACAATTTTCTGTCCTTTCAAATGACCGGACAACAGTATGAAGCATAATAATATGATACGTAAAATATTCATCCGGTTTTTCATTATTGATAGTTCCAAAATTCAGGTGGATTCAGTTTGCCACCTTTCAATGTACAATCGAAACATTGATCTGAAGCGTAACCCATATTCCCTGCAGCCAGTACCGTAAGATAGATTGGCCATTGCGAAGGGTTGGAAAACCCAAGTCCGCGCAGATCGGTAATCGGACGGCAGGTAGAGTAGTAAAACTCAATTGAAGGTCTGTTAACAAAAATCCGTTTAGATGATCTTCCGGCAACCATAAAAAAACCCATTACAGCTTCTTTTGGATCATTAACATTTTTTACGTTACCCCTGACTTGAAACGGTTGTGAGGTGAACAGACCACCACCTTCGGTAATTTGTTTTTTTATATTATTCCAGAATTCATAATTTTCATAACTTACAGTATATTGCTCAACGAGTAAACTATATCTAATCATCAACTGTTTGGTTTGTGTTGTAACATAATTAAGCGGAAAACTGTTTACCTGAGAAACAGACAGGTCAGCAGTACTAAAAATAAATATTTCAGGTACAACCTCAGTTTTCCAGCATCTGTAAACAGAATCAAATTTTGGGAATTTCTTAATCTGCCCTTCATAAATATAATCAATATAGAAATCGGAAGTAAACTCGTAGGTTTCAGTCAGATTCCAGAAAAAATAATTTGTATCCTTAGTAGCTTCTTTTGAACTGATATAAAATCGGTATCCAGCCAGATCGTGATTTAAGTTTATATCTTCCTGATATTCAAGCTCTGCATAAACAGTATCAATACCAACCGGTTCAGGAATTTCCTGGTATTCCGATTCATATTCTTTACCCTCTTTAGTTTGTATTTTAACTTTGTATCTATGTCCGGCCTGCCCCTGAATACCATCGGGTGAAGTTTGATAGATTCCGGGTTCAACCTCTTCAAGCACTTCCGTATTTCCTGTGTTTTCCTGTATCGAAACCGTGCAACCTTCCAAAGGTATAAAAGCCGGTTCCTGTACAGGTGAGGAAAGTGACAGTGATACTTTATAAGGTCCGGGCCCGGTATGGATTGAACCATTTACAACCAAAAGATTTTCATACTTGTTAACTTCAGGCCAATACTCCTCTTCACAGGAATAAAACAATGCCATTATTAATAGTACGATGAAAAACAATGTCTTAGTCTTCATAGTTTCCAAGTTTAAAATTATAGGTTATAGAGGGAATTATAGTTCCGAAGATAGAAAGCTTATATCCCTTTATCACCCCATCTTCACTTCTGAAATAGACAGAGTATGCATTCTTTCTTGCTGTAAGATTATAAAGTGAAAAAGTCCATGAGCCCTGTGCAAATTTCTTTTTACGCAGATTTCCTTCAATATGCATTGATATGTCAATCCTGAAATAATCGGGTAACCGATATTCATTACGCAGCGAAAAACCTGTTATCTCAATCCCATCCATATAATAAATAGATGTTGGATATGTGATAGGCCTTCCTGTCGAGTATACAACATTGCCTGAGAAGCTTACCCTCTTTGAAACTTTGTAGCTCAGTACAATGTTAAAAGCGTGTGGCTTATCGTAGTTTGCCGGATATGAATATCCGAAATTATTGCTTTCTCCGGTAAGTTCATCTTTAACCAGAATGTTGGTTGATGAATATGTATAATTTATCCATCCGCTAAATTTTCCTGTTTTTTTTCTAAGCATAAACTCAATACCGTAAGCATCAAGTTTTCCTTGTAATATCTCTGTTTCAGGGAATTCGTTAACCGTAAGATTTGCACCGTCTTTATACTCAACCAGGTTGTTTACGTTCTTGATATAGGCTTCAACTGAAGCTTCCAGACTGTTACCCAAGAAGTTTTTATAGATTCCGGCCGAAATCTGGTCTCCTGTCATTGGCTTGATATTGTAATCGCAAAGTTTCCACCTGTCGGTTGGCGAAATGGCAATTGTATTTGAAAGCAGGAACAAATTCTGATGTAATCTGCTATAGCTTGCCTTTATTGAAAACTCATCATTAATCAAGTATCTTCCGGCAAGTCTGAAATCAAGTCCGCCGTACGTTTTGATGAGTTCATTATTCCCAAAGTGCAAAGTGTCGGTAATATTCTCAACTTCACGTGGTAATCCCGAAGCATAGGTGTAAACTGTTTTTGCTCCGAGATAGGAATATAAAGCATATCGCAATCCGATGTTGAATTCAAATTTAGGAGATAAATGCCAGGTGTCACCTATGTAAATCGATGCTTCAACACCTTTTTCGGGCTCAAAACTTTTCGGTTCGATGGATGATAACTCGCTGAGTGGTAAAAAATCACCCTGTCTTAGGTTATAAAGCACTCCGTTAATACCGTATGACAATGTATGATTATTGCTGAGCTTAAGGTTCAAATCTGCTCTGATTTCGGTATGTGCCAACTCGAAAGATTGTTTATAAGAAGATTCTTCAATATCGTTGTTTTTTTCTTCAAACCTGTAATTTGAATAGACCAGTTTAAAGTTTGCCGAATGATGGTTGTTGAATTTATGCTGCCAGTCCAATGAGGCCCCGGCGTTTGAGTATTTGTTATTTGCACCTATGGCAAGGTCCGACTTGTCAGTACTTCCATATGTAAAGAGCTTCAACCGGTCTTTTTTGCCCAGCTTAAATGAAAAGTTGGCTACTGCATCGGCGAAGGAGGCACTGCTATTTTTTATATCCACATCGTGAATCTGCTTCAAAATCCAGTCGGAATATGTTGACCGTACAGCAACCAGGTAACTGCTTTTGCCTTTGACAATGGGGCCTTCGACAAGAAGACGACCAGTCACAGGACTAATTCCTCCACGTGCACTGAACTTGTCGAAATTTCCATTTCGTGCCGAGATATCAAATATGGATGATAACCTGCCTCCAAATTGTATGGGAATATTACTTTTATAAAATGAAAACTCATTGACTGCATCAGAATTAAAAGCAGAAAAGAATCCGAAAAGATGTGAAACATTATAAATCGGAACACTACTGATGTAGAAAAGGTTTTGATCCACAGGACTGCCACGTACATTAAACCCGGTAGAGGCTTCTCCGATAGTTTGAACTCCGGGAAGCAAAAGAGCTACTTTGATTATATCTTTTTCGCCAAGCACAACCGGTATATCACTGATTGTTTTTGAGCTAAGCCTTTCAAATCCTATTTGAGTGTCCCTGACATTATGCTGTTGAGTTGAAGAGACTACAACCTCATCAAGCATAAATGCATGCGAATCGAGCATCACGTCAAGAGTACCTGTTGAATAAATAACTATTTTATATTTTTTATCATACCGGCCAATACTGCTTATGGCTAAAGTGTAGCTGCCTTTAGGTACTTTTATTTTGTAAAAACCTGAATCATTTGTTGTTGTATTGATGTTTGCCTCTACAATCCTTACAGTTACCTGTGAGATTGGATGTCCCTTTTCCGAACTTTTAATATATCCTGAAAGAACCGGTGTTTTTTTGTTATACCTCTGGCGTTTGCTACCAATCACTACGGTTTTAGTAATAAAGTCGGAATAGGTATTCAGATATTGGTTTTTGTCAGGACTGTTCTTA